>NZ_JBRAGO010000014.1:0-57032 GCF_052746595.1 Leptodesmis sp. | reverse complement strand
GTCAGAGCGTTAGCGATCGCTGCTGTCCCAGAGCTAGTAAACATCTTAATGTCCTCTAATCCATTCAAGTCAATTTGGCATTTTTTGACTTAGCCTATTCCAAAGCCTCTTTTCTCGAAATCGTGCGAGAGTTGAGACAGGGTTGAAGATTCATACCAATTTAGACGATTTTAGGGCAGATCAATAGATTGGTAGGGGCGGGTTTCGCCGTTAAATTAACATTGACGCAGCAAGATGACTTGCTAAACCCGCTCTACAGGCATCTACAGAATCACAATTTAACTTGGTATTATTTCTTCTTGCGGGAAGTTTTCTTGCCAGTCGTCTTTTTAGCTGAGCTTCTGCTTTGTCCTGCCATCCCTTTCGGTTTAGATTGGGGAGGCAAACTGGATGGTGGCATTGATCGCCCTCCCATCATATTTTCGATCGCCTGTGCCATTAGATCAGGAAGCCCGGATTGGAGATTGGCGTTATATTCTTCCTGAAAAGCCTGAATGTCCTTCGGAGTCGTCATATCAAATCCGGCTTGATGGCTCATCATAGCAAATGTCTCGGCAATCCCACCACGGCTGGAATCACACATCATGGCCAGCATCATGGCTGGGAACTTTGATTCCAGGATTGCCAGGTACTTCAGAATCGCGCTGGCACTGCGAAATTTGTACTCTCGCTGCAGGAAATGCCAGAAGGCCATCAGTTTGGGAATGGCATCCTCTGCTTCAGCCGGATCAAAAATAGTGAGCTTGCGGGACAGGGCGTATTCCATCAGGGTTTGTACATCCCCCCTGGTCATCTTAGGCGAAGTCAAACCGTTGTAGATGTAAACCAGTCCAATATTGTAGTTTCTCTCCCAGGAGGGGCTATCTCTTTAGTTTTGCTAATTTTGGCATTGTTCCAGCGATTAACTGTCTTTATCCCCTAACAAAACAAAAAGGCCGCGATCGCGGCCTTTTACTGGACTGTGAATAAACCCGTCAGAAAACTGAATTAGCAGTCGTAGTAGAGAGCGAATTCGTAGGGGTGAGGACGAATGCTTACGGGGATGACCTCGCGATCGAGCTTGTAGCTGATCCAGTTTTCAATGAAGTCTTCGGAGAATACGCCACCTGCCGTCAGGAAGTCGTGATCTTTCTCCAGGTTCTTCAAGGCATCCATCAAAGAGGCTGGGGTAGAAGGCACTTTGGCTAGTTCTTCAGGACTGAGCTCGTAGATGTCCACATCGAGTGGGCTACCCGGATCAATTTCATTTTTGATGCCATCAATCCCGGCACAAAGCATGGCTGCGAACGCGAGATAAGGATTGCAAGAGGGGTCAGGGCAGCGGAATTCCAGCCGCTTGGCCTTGGGATTGTCGCCCGTGATGGGAATCCGGATGGAGGCGGAGCGGTTGCCCTGGGAGTAAGCCAAGTTCACAGGAGCCTCAAAGCCAGGCACCAATCGTTTGTAAGAATTGGTGGTGGGGTTGGTGAAGGCCAGCAGGGCGGGAGCGTGCTTCAGCAGACCGCCGATGTAGTGAAGAGCGGTTTTGCTTAACTTGGCATAGCCGTCGCCAAAGAAGGTCGGTTGTCCGTCTTTCCAGATAGATTGGTGACAGTGCATCCCTGTACCGTTCTCACCAAACAGCGGCTTAGGCATGAAGGTGACGGTTTTGCCATACTTCTTGGCTACGTTCTTAATACAGTACTTATAGGTCATCAAGAAGTCAGCCGCCTGTACCAGGGGGGCAAATCGGAAGCCCAATTCACACTGCCCTCCGGTAGCTACTTCATGGTGGTGCTTTTCAATCGGCACACCACACTTCATCATGGTGAGCAGCATTTCCGTCCGGATATCCTGCAGGGTGTCTGTTGGCCCTACGGGGAAGTAGCCTTCTTTGTTGCGAGGCTTATAGCCCAGGTTGCCACCCGCCTCTTCGCGGCCAGAGTTCCACACTCCTTCAATGCTATCTACAGAGTAGTATCCAGAGTTTTGGGTTTGGTCGTAGCGGACATCATCAAAGATGAAAAACTCAGCTTCTGGACCAAAGAAGCACAGATCACCAATTCCGGTGGAGGTGAGATAGTCTAATGCCTTTTGAGCGATCGATCGCGGGTCCCGGCTGTAGGGTTGGCCAGTGCGCGGCTCAATAATGCTACAGATCATGCTCAGCGTGGGCTCTTCCATGAAGGGGTCGATCCAGGCTGTGTTTGGATCGGGCACCATCGCCATATCTGAATCGTTGATGGCTTTCCAACCCCGGATACTTGATCCGTCAAAGGCGACACCCTCTGTAAAGCTACTTTCATCGATCATGGTGTGGTACAGCGTCAGGTGCTGCCACGTCCCTGGTGTATCGATGAACTTCAGATCAATCATCTGAATGTTGTCACGCTTAATCCATTCCAGGATTTCCTGCGGGCTTGCCATGAAATACTCCTTATTCGTTCGGGCTGTTTCAAAGGTGGGAAACAGAAATTAAACCTGGCCAAGCTCAGAACCGTAGTTTCTTAATTAAGAGAATTCCAGTTTTCTATCTGAACCTGGTTTAGCAGTAGAGACATCAGTTATGCGAATGATCCACTCAGGACGAATTTGCAACGAAATGCGCCCCATTGCTCAAAGCTTTGAGAAGCATGAAGCAGATAATCACCTGTCTCAGCAAGCATTCCATACTCTTTGAGCATTACTGCATCTGAATCATCCTAAAGACACGCCCGTTCATGTTTTGTATAAAAGACTACATTTTTTTCTAAATTAGAGACTTAAGTTAGAGACTTAGGTATGAATTAAGAAATAGTGGGAAAAAATTAATCGCTTTCAATGCATAAACTGTTGCGATCGTAGCCCATTCTCAATATCTCTTCACACGCTAAAGCTCCTAAAATCAGGGGTTGCAGGTTGCTTGATCGTGGTAAATTGGTCTGGAGCGGTTGACTCTGTAAGCCAGAGTATGGATCTGTTGCAGAGTCGGTCAGGGATAACTAAACCAAGGTTAGCTAGAGAACGGTCGTTTCCCGATCAGGGAGACTACAGCTCTGGCCTTGGACAAGGTTTAAAATCTGTTTACTTCTAAAACTATTGAGGACGTTTGGGAGAAGACTTCAATGCGGGATGCAGTAACAAGCCTGATTAAGACTTACGACAATACAGGCCGATACCTGGATCGGGATGCAATGGATCGGCTGAAGTCCTATTTCGATACAGGCATGGCACGGGTACAGGCCGCTGCCATCATCAACTCTAATGCCGCTGCTATCGTGAAAGAGGCAGGTCTGCGCTTATTTGATGAACAGCCGGAATTGATTCGTCCCGGTGGTTATGCGTATACTACCCGTCGCTATGCAGCCTGCTTGCGAGATATGGACTACTACCTGCGTTATGCCAGCTATGCCCTGGTGGCTGGTGATACAGACGTTCTAGATGAGCGTGTTCTAGAAGGGTTACGGGAAACGTATAACTCACTCGGTGTTCCCATCGGGCCAACGGTGTATGGTATCCAAATTCTCAAAGATATCGTTAAGGCACGGGTGGAAGCGGCCGGAATTTCTGCCGGAGATGTGGTGGATCAACCTTTTGATTACATGACCCGTGAACTGAGCGAGAAAAACGTTTAGTTAGAGGGCTGATGACTGCTGGATGGCATCCCACCCAGCATGAATCCTGGCTTAAAAAGCATCTACTGTATTCTGAGAGTGAGATGGATGGGTGTGAGCGATCGCACCCTATTTATTTTGATCCGAGCTTTAAGAGCAGGATTGAGTTAACAATAGGTGACAATACTTTATATCTCTACATACTGTTTTACCCTATAGAGTCATGGCTCACCCTTACCATCTAATTGTTGAAGGCAATCCTGCCATTATTTATGCCAGTCGTGGCGGCAATCCCGAAAAAGTGCTACCCACCCTCAAGCCCTTTCTGGAAAAATTTTGGAAAGAACGGGAAACCTTTGGAGCCTACGCCGATACGCCAGAGTGCCTGGTGGCACAATTAACCGTACGATTTGGCTTTGAAACGGCTGAGGATGATTTCTCTAATATCCGTGTTGGGGTGAACTATGACCCCAATGCTGAATACCTTTACTGGATCGGTTTAAACAAAGATATTCAGATCTGGGTGCCGAAAGCAGCCTATCGAGAAAATCCTTCTCTGGGACTTCAGAGATGTCAGCGCTTGGATCAGACTTTGTAGCAGTCACATCAAAGCAGTAGTAACATCAAATCCGCTTATACGATTACTCTTTGTGCAGACCAATGACTGTTTGCCCCTACGTGGGATGCAATCATTCATCAAGCGGACTTGATATAACTCTTCACTTTCAATTTTTAGCTTTTTTACTGCAATTTCTGTCGAATAAAGGCCACCAATTGCGTCATTTGTTTCTTCAAACCATCAATTTCAGCCTGCATTTTAGCAATTTTTTCATTTAAGGCTTGAATCTCTGCACTGGAATCTGCCGTTCCTGCAGTGGCGGCTGGACTGGCAGCCGTAACAGCTGCCACTGGCCGACGTTTAGCCTTAGCCATTGCCGACTTAATGGCATCAATTAAGACCCGTTGGTTAAACGGTTTTTGGACAAATTCAAAGTACTCGAAAGGTTCTTGCAGCTTTTCCGTAACTTCTTCCTTACGCCCTGACATCAGCACTAGGGGAATGGCTTGCAGTTCCGGTTTGGTTTGGATGTGCTGGAAGACTTCCCACCCACTCATTTTGGGCAGTAGAAAGTCTAACATAATCAGGTTAGGACGCTCCTGCTGAATCAGGTTTAACCCCTGTACGCCATCTTTTGCTTCCAGAACTTCAAAGTTACCCTTGGGCAACATATCGCGAACCATATTGCGGATGACGTTACTGTCGTCGATAACCAGAATTTTGTGACCTGCCACGACTGAGCTCCTTAGTGGTGTCTGCGAACTGGTAGAAGGATAAATTATGCCATGAACTCAATCCAGTCCATTTAGAAAACTGGGGCTTCCCTGTCAGAGAAACTAAAAGTTCTGAACTTGGATCGAGTTTTAGTGTAGCCTCTGTCTGGTGAAATTCGCGATCGCAGGAGCGCAGCTCCTATGATCGTTATCATGGCGATTAAACCAAGTCCAGCGAGAGAACGGTCGTTTTCCGCTCAGAGAAACTACAGTTCTGGACTTGGACAAGGTTTAACTATCCCTTCTGTCCAGCCAATTGCTAGTATTCCCTCCTTTATGCTCATTGAAACTGACTCGACCGATCTCTCTTCTAATCAACGTCAGCGCTCAGATCTGGTGAATTTACCAGAGTGGTTGCGGCGACCCGTGGGTAAGGCCAGTGAGCTATCTACGGTGCAGCGCATTGTTAAGCAACGGCAGATTCACACGATTTGTGAGGAAGGGCGATGTCCCAATCGAGCCGAGTGCTATGCCCAGGGAACAGCCACGTTTTTGTTAATGGGGCCAACTTGTACCCGTGCCTGTGCCTTTTGCCAGGTGGATAAAGGCCATGCTCCTATGCCCCTGGATGCAGAAGAACCGCGAAAAGTGGCAGAAGCGGTGCAGTTACTGGGCCTGAAATACGTGGTGCTGACCTCGGTGGCGCGGGATGATCTACCAGATCAGGGAGCCTCCTGGTTTGTACAAACCATGACTGCAATTCGGCAGCTAAATTCTGCCATCCAAATTGAAGTGTTAACGCCGGACTTTTGGGGTGGACGGGATGGCAGGGAAGCCGGACTTGCCCCAGATGATTTGCAACAGCAACGGATTGCCACGGTAGTAGACGCAAAACCTGCCTGCTATAACCACAACATTGAAACGGTGTATAGACTGCAAGGAATGGTGCGCCGGGGAGCCAGGTATGAACGATCGCTGCGGGTTCTCAAGTTAGTTAAAGACCTGGATGCGACGATTCCCACCAAATCCGGCTTGATGCTGGGACACGGCGAAACATTAGAGGAAGTGGTGGAAACGCTGCGAGATCTACGAGCAGTGGGCTGCGATCGGGTCACCATCGGCCAATATATGCGTCCCTCCCTGGAGCATCTCCCTGTTCGGAAATATTGGACCCCAGAGGAGTTTGAGCATTTAGGCGCGATCGCTCGTGAAATCGGCTTTTCCCATGTTCGCTCCGGCCCCCTTGTTCGCAGTTCCTACCATGCAGGAGAAGGGACGTAGGTGGCGACGTTTTACCGAACATCTTCACTTAACTTCTCCTCTGTCTTACGGGACACATTAAGATTCCTCCACAGGAGATAACAATTGTGTCGCTTGTCTGCTATTTCTAGAAGAAGTTAACCATTTGAGGAGGTACCCTTCTGATGTCGCAGCCCCAAACTTTTGCCAAGACTAACAAACCCACCTATGTTTTTCGTGCTAGCTGGGCGTTATTGTTACTGGGAATCAACTTCCTGGTAGCTGCCTGGTATCACGGCATTTTGAAATAACCTTAAACATTTCCCTAAAAAGTCCTTACGGAGCCGAGATCAGGAAGAATTTTTCCAGCCTGATTTTGGCTTTTAATGATTTTTAAGAGCATTTTTCTAGCCGCTACCTTTTCCATCCTGTCATTCTGGCTGATTTGAATGGGCACGCCAAGCTTTGCCCATCCTACTGATGATGATTGAGTCTAATAGGCAAGAGTTCCAATATTTGAAGTCCCCTTTTCAGGGATTCAGGGAGATCTATTGATGACAAAGATTTTCCTAAACCGTTCCTTTAAATAAACCCTGGGGTTTCAAAAGCAGCACCAAGATCATAATTACCAGGGCAACCGCGAGTTTATACTCCGTTCGCAGCCAGTAGGTGCTGACTTCCTGGGCAATCCCAATCACAAAGGCTCCTGCGATCGCCCCATAGGGATTGCCAATGCCTCCAAGGATTACCGCTGCAAACATAGGCAAAATCAGGAACCAGCCCATATTCGGTCTAACGGCTTCGACCAAGCCCAACATACTACCTCCCAGGGCGGTCAAGCCAGCCGCAATGATCCACGTCCACAAAATCACCCGGTCTACCCTAATTCCCGTCACCCGTGCCAGATCCAGATCATCGGCAACGGCCCGCATCGCTTTACCAATTTTGGTATTTTGCAACAGGTAGTGCAGACCAAAGATAGTGACGATTGCCAACCCCACCACCACCAGGCTATAAAAGGGCAGGCGTACCGGGCCAAGTTGTAGGGCTTCTTCTACAGGCAATTTGTACCTCTGGTTATTGCCGCCCCAGAACAAGATAATGCCATTGCGGATGAACAGGGCGAGTCCGATGGAAATAATAATCAGGGTTGCGGAGGTGGCCCGTCGAGTACGCATGGGTGCCCAGATGATTTTCTCGCTGAATAAGGCGGCACCGATCGTGGCGATCGCGCCAATCACCATGGCAATCCAGATGTTAATCCCCAAGGTATTAGCCAGCAGGGTAATATATGCTCCCAATGTCATGAAATCACCGTGAGCAAAGTTGGAGAGTCGCAGAATACCGTAGGTGAGAGTCAGACCAACCGCTCCCAGGGCGATAATACTGCTGATGGCAATACCATTGACAAACAGTTGCAGAAGTTGGGGATCCATTCCGACATTCTTAGAAAAATTATTGCTCCTGATTGTCCAGGAATTTGCGCCGATTTGGAAGAGGGGGCGATTGCACTGTACTTTATAGCCTATACCCTGTCTCTGCTAACGTGCCTTCCATGACGGACTTCTTCTCCAACTACGGATTCCTGCTTGTCTCGATGGTGTTGGGAGCTATGTTGGGTTTGTCTTTATACTTGCCCCTGATGGCGGGACAATTATCCCTTGCCAGTCCGGGGTTTTATGCGTTGGGCGGCTACATTGCGGCGATTTTATCCACCAAGGTCTTTCCTCCCACTCAGGGCCTATTTCCGTTGCCGCTGTTAGGGCTGGAGATGTTGCTGGCCGCGATCGCCTGTGGAGTACTGGGCATTGCAGTTGGGATTCCGGCTTTGCGGTTGCGGGGAATTTATCTGGCGATCGCGACGATCGCCTTTGTCGAGATTCTGCGCATCCTCTGTCTGAACCTGGAAATTACGGGTGGAGCGGTGGGCATCTTTGGTATTCCGCAGCCTTTCTCAGAACCGCTTAGCTACCTCTGGGTGGCCCTGCCCCTGTTGCTGCTCAGTATGAGCTTTTTGTTTCGTCTGGAAAAAATTCGGGTGGGACGAGCCTTCATTGCCATTCGGGAAGATGAACTGGCAGCGGATGCGATAGGTATTAACCCCACCTACTTCAAGGTATTGGCCTTTACTCTAGGAGCAATTTTGGCAGGCATGGTAGGAGCTATCAGTGCTCACTTTCTCAACACCTGGAACACGCGCCAAGGCACTTTTGATGCCAGCATTATTTACCTCACCTATGTGTTAATTGGTGGCTCCAGAACGTTCTGGGGACCAGTCCTAGGAGGTATGGTGTTTACGGCGCTGCCAGAAATTCTGCGCGTCATGGCAGACATTCCAGGACTACCCAACTGGTTGGCTCAGTTTCTACGCGATGGTCGTCTGATCATTTTTGGTCTGTTGATTGTGATTGGTACGATCTTTTTCCCCCAGGGGTTAATTACTCCTGATACCTTCAAACGTCAGCGATCGAAACCCTGAGTATTGCGGCAGCTAATCGATGAACCTGCGATCCTTGTACAAAAGCAATTGGCAAGAGAACATCATTGAGCATTAATGGTACCCGCATAAGCCATCGTGACATGGACAACTATGTCCCTGTGTCCATCCTATGTTTTTTCCAATTTGCAAAAAGTCTAATCACTTAATCCAGACGGTCTTAATATTCACAAACTCATGGATGCCTTGAATTCCCAGTTCACGACCGAAGCCTGATCGCTTAATCCCACCAAAGGGCAGGCGGGGATCGGACTTAACCATACCGTTAATAAACACGGCTCCTGCTTCAATGCCGTTAATTAACAGTTCCTGTTCTTCGGGATCATTCGTCCAGGCACTGCCACCCAGTCCAAAGGGAATATTATTGGCAACCTGAATTGCTTCATGCACATCAGCAACCCGGAATAGCAGGGCGACTGGGCCAAAGAACTCTTCCTGCGCCATTTTGCTCGTGGCAGGAATATCGGTGACGATCGTTGGCAGGTAATAGTTTCCCGGCCCATCTAGAGCTTTACCACCGATGAGCACTCTTGCCCCTTCGTTGACAATTGCCTGCACTTGTTCATCTAGCTCTTTGACAATTGATCGAGTGGCTAAGGGGCCGATATCCGTGTCAGGTTGCATGGGATCCCCGACTTTTAATTCCTTGTATTTGGCGACCAGTTTTTCCTCAAACTCATCGGCAATAGAGTTAGCAATAATGAAGCGTTTGGCGGCAATGCAAGATTGGCCGTTATTGATCAAGCGGGCGGTGACAGCCGTATTCACAGCCGCTTCTAAATCCGCACTGGGCATGACCACAAAGGGATCACTGCCTCCCAGTTCCAAGACAACCTTCTTAATTTCTTGGCCAGCCGCCATGGCCAGACTGGCTCCTGCAGGTTCGCTACCCGTCAGTGTTCCGGCTTTGATGCGATCGTCAGCCATCAGTCCAGCCACTTTGTTAGCTCCAATCAGCAGAGTCTGGAATACACCAGAGGGAAAACCTGATTCCTGAAAGATTTGCTCAATCGCCAGGGCAGACTGCGGTACATTTGAGGCGTGTTTTAGCAGGCCCACATTGCCCGCCATCAGAGCCGGAGCCGCAAACCGGAAGACTTGCCAGAAGGGAAAATTCCAGGGCATGACGGCCAAGACAATTCCCAGGGGTTGGTAGCGCACAAAGCTACGACTGGCATCGGTTTCACCCGGCACATCCGCCAGAAAGTTGGCCGCATTTTCGGCATAGTAGCGACACACCCAGGCACATTTCTCAACCTCTGCGATCGCCGACTTCAAAGTTTTCCCCATCTCCAGGGTTATCATCTTGCCGAAGTGCTCTTTCTCAGCTTCCAGTAAATCAGCTGCCGCCATCATCCACTGCGATCGCTGCTCAAAGGTCGTCTGGCGATAGCTTTCAAACGCTTGTTGAGCCAGTGCTACCTTGTTTTCAATCTCCCAATCAGCTAGCGGCTCATAGGTCTTTACAATTTCTCCAGTCGCCGGGTTGATCGTCGCAATACCCATATCGACTCTCCTTGAATTTGTTCCCTTCTGTGCCCCATTCTAGACATGGCTTCCCCTTCCCGGACAAATCCAAGCTTTTTCTTAGGTTTGGGTTGCAAAATCTAGGAACTGGCCGAATTACTGGAAAAGCTTCTCTTATGATGACTGGTGCTGCTGTTGCTTGATATAGCTGGGATCCTCTATCTGTCGTGTTGTGGGTACACAGACTGACAGTGGTTAGCCGAAACGGGTGGCGTTGGAACTGGGGGCAATGGGTAAGACTAAACGGCTCATGTTACGGCCATCATCCAGCTTGTAAAGGTTGAATTGTCCACCGATTGCTTTCATCACCGACTGGCAAACCAGCAAATGCAATCCAGGAGGATGATCCAGGATGGAAGGAACCATCCAATCGGGCCGACCGGATTCCAGTTCTTGCAGCAGGTGCGGTTCAATGTGCCCGGTATCGGTAATGCACAACTCAAACCAGCGGGTATCAATTTGACGACACCAGAGATCGATTCTGCTTCCAGGAGCAGACCGTTGACAGGCAATGGTGAGCAGCTCATACAGCACCAGTTCAATTTTGAGGATATCGCCACTGATTAGCAGATTGGTTTCATCATGCACCTGCGACCACAACTGCCGTTCTTTAATGATGGGATCCACTCGTTCCAGTGCCCGTTTCAATAAGGTGATTAAAGACAGACTGGAGGGATAGAGGCGGATTTGCCACTGTTCTTCCTGAATGACTTGGTTCAGGGAGGCGATCGCGTCGTGCAGCGATCGTACAATCTGCTGATAGCGGGTAGAAAACAAAGGCTCTTTGGGGGATCTCAATTCATCTAACCGCGCTAATCCGGCCAGTACAGTGCGCTGGGTTTCCTCCAGGCAACGATGCTTGTACCAGGCCAGTTGCTCCAGTTTGAGGCGTTGGCTAATCAGTTGTTCGGTAAGAGCCAGGGATCGACGTGCCCAGGCAAACTGATTGACCAGCAAATTCAAGGCTTGCAAGTGCCATTCTGCCCAGTGCCGTCCCGCTTCATCCGCGACAATGACAATTCCAGTGGGTTCATGTTGGGGGGCTGTTCGCAATGCCACTACCAGCAGCTCACCAATACCAGAACCATACAGCCACTGGCGACTATTGCCTGGAATTTCTTTTGTAGTCAGGGAAAAAGTTCCCTCGCTCTCTAAGGCCCAGCGAATTAATAAATCCGTATGTCGGGGAACAGCCACGTTTGAATTAACGGCGAAGCGATCATTGGGGGGAGGTGAACTGAGTACCTGCCCTGTGCTTTGTCCAGGTTGCCAATGTACCAGAACGGCCAGAGGAGCTTGTAAAACTTGGGTAATATGTTGCAGGGTAGCTTGTTCCAGGAGGGGAACCTGATAGGTTCGCTGAGTCGCTTCGATTCCCCACTGCATGGCCTGTTGAATCTTGCGCTGTTGCTCGGTTTGGCGATGCAGTTGCCACTGGTGCAAGATGAATCCCACCTGCTGGCTGACAATTCGCACCAGTTCCAGTTCTGTTCGATGCCAACTGCGGGGGGCTTCATGCCCAATGACCACCAATCCTTCCAGGGGATGCCCAATTGAGGTATGGCATAGAATCATCGATCGCACCCCCATTTCCAGCCAGCGATCGCGCCAGCCTGACAGGTTTTGCTCACTTTCCAGATTTTCGATGCCGATCGCCGTTTTGCTCTCCTGCAACCACTTCAAATCAGGGGCACTGAGTGCTGCTAGAGAAGACGTTAGGGGGCGGCGGTTTCCAGGAAAGTTCTGATAGCAAATCTCAAACTCTCCTCGATTATCGTCATACATCAGTACCAGAAATCGCTCAATCTTCAGTCGCTTACATAGTTGCTCAGCCGTTTGCTTGAAAGTGGCTTTCCAATCCTCCTGATCGTAGATAGAGCGGGCAATTTCAGCCGTTAATTGCCGATCCTGCTGGATGCGTTCGATCGTCGTTTCCATTTCATCCACAGGAATCGTCAGAGCCAGCATTTGTGCCGCTCCTCGTAGGAATTTTTTCTCTACCTCACTCCAAATTCGGGGTTCCGTTCCTTCAACCGCCAGAAATCCCAGTAACTCGCCCTGAAACAAAATCGGTGCGGCCAGCAGCGATCGTGCCCGAATTTGTTGCATCAGGCGAGTGGTAGTGTCGGCCTTCAGGGAACTGTGGGCTTCACCAATGGCTACCAGTTGATCAGCCGCCAGTGCTTGATAGAACCCGCTGACCTCCTGAACGGTAATGCCGGAAGCTGGTTGATTCACTTCTATGAGGCCTGTGTTTTTTGGGCGGTTGCCCACCCGTCGCCAAAAATAGCGCCTCTCTCGTTCATACCAGTAAATGCTGGTGCGGCTCGCCTGAATAAATTCGTGCGTATGGGTGACCACAGCTTCCAGGCGCGGGCCTAACCCTCTAAGCGATCGCAACTTCGCCAGGATCTCTAACAGCGGTTTGTCGGGCTGCTTGGTTTGTTGCCGTTGCCACTCCATTTCAATTTTATACAAGGCAGCGGCAAACTCTCCCAGAATGATCGAAAGGCGAACTTTTTCATCGGCACGCGGAGTCACGCCCCACCCTGTGGATCCCATTAAAGTGACTCCGTAGCAACGATCGCGGTAGCGAATCGGAAAGACAACAGTGCCCTGAATGTCGAACTTCTGGGCAATCTTGCGCCAATCGCTAATCCGCTGTTCTGCCCGCAGGTCTGGCACGGCAACGGGTCGTTGCTGAATCACTACCTGTTCCAGAATGTCTCCCGGCTTCAGAGTAAATCGCTGCTTGAGGACGGATAAATTTCCATTGGGTGTGATTCCGCCTTTTCCAAACAGGCGATGCTCTAGGCGATCGTATAACCCAATCCAGATCAGGGCGTAATCAAACTCAGTATGCAAATAGGTGATGACCGCATTGACCAGTACATCAGAATCTTCCTCTTCCCGCAAGGTTTGCAAGACTCGACCTAAAGCAACTAACTGGTTTTCGTAGGTATTTGGCTCCTTTTGCTGAACCATGTTAATAAAACAAGCTGATAGAAGAATTTGATAGCCACACAAATAATCAATACTGGGAAGAAATCTCTTATCTTCATCCTAATTGAGGCAGCAGGTTAGGTTGCAGCTTTGATCTGGGAAACGGTTTGAATAGTTGCAGCATTGGTTCGAAAATAGGGCTTGATTCCTCCTAGAATGCCCACATGGATATTTATCAAGCGCTATTTCGTCCAATTTTGTTTTCTGGAGTCAAAGTCGATCCAGAGTGGTTACATCAACAAAGCTTTAGAGTACTCGGCTGGTTAGATCAAACTTATCAAAGTCAAGTCAGCCACTGGTTACGGGCGCAACTTCACCGCACCTACTGTCTGGACGATCCCCGCTTACAGCAATGCTTGTGGAGCATTACCTTTACTAATCCTCTCGGTCTGGCTGCCGGATTTGACAAAGATGGGGTAGCCTCTGGCCTCTGGGCTGATTTTGGCTTTGGCTTTGCTGAACTCGGTACCGTTACTTTCCATCCCCAACCTGGAAATCCCCGTCCCCGCTTGTTTCGCCTGCTGACCGATCGGGCTGTCCTGAATCGCATGGGATTTAACAACCAGGGTGCAGCAGTGATGGCAGAGAGGTTGAGGAAAAGATGGGGGCAAAGGGGAGATGGGAGAGGAGATGGAGGAGATAGGCCCCCCTCAACCGCTCATTTCCCACTGGGGATCAACCTGGGCAAATCCAAAATTACGCCTCTGGAGGAAGCCGCCCAGGATTATCTCAATAGTTTTCGCCTGCTGAAGGATTGGGGCGATTATTTTGTGGTTAATGTCAGTTCACCCAATACGCCAGGATTACGATCGCTGCAGGACAAAGTTCAACTCGCCCCCATTCTACAAGCCTTACAGCAGGAGAATACAGAGCAAAAGCCGCTGCTGGTGAAAATTGCCCCTGATTTGGAGTGGGCGGCGATCGCCGATGTTTTAGAACTGGCACAGGAGTATCATCTGGCCGGAATCATTGCCACTAACACCACCATTCAGCGAGATGGCCTGAAAACTCGCATCATTGAGCAGACGGGCAAGCCTGTGACAGAGGAAGCGGGTGGCATCAGTGGCGTTCCAATAAGAGCGCGATCGACAGAAGTAATTCGCTTCATCTACAAAGAAACTCAGGGCCAACTTCCGATTATCGGTGTCGGTGGCATTTTCACGGCAGCGGATGCCTGGGAAAAAATCACCGCTGGAGCCAGCCTGATCCAGGTCTACGCTGGCTGGATTTACGAAGGCCCCTGGATGGTACGGCGAATTCTTCAGGGACTGCTGCAAAAGCTGGATGCCGAAGGGCTGGAGTCAATTCAGCAAGCGGTGGGCAGGGGAAATTAAACCTTGAAACTTATAACTATCTTGCAAATTCTGATGCCACAATCATCGAGCCGATTCCGGCATCGGTGAAGATTTCCAGGAGCAGAGAGTGGGGAAGGCGACCGTCGATGATGTGGGCGGCACGGACTCCCTGGGCCAGCGATCGCACACAGCAATTAACTTTGGGAATCATACCACCGGACACTACTCCTTCCTCGATTAACCTGCGAGCATCGGAAATATCCAGACGGGTAATCAGGGTTGAGCGGTCTTTGTAATCTCGCAAAATGCCTGCGGTATCAGTTAATAGGATTAATTTTTCGGCTCCCAAAGCAGCGGCAATTTCTCCAGCTACAGTATCAGCATTGATGTTGTAAGGTTGTCCCGTTTCGTCAGTGGCCACACTGGAAATCACCGGAATATGACCCGAATTGACCAGCGCTTCTACCAGCCTGGTATTGACAGTCTGTACCTCTCCCACAAACCCCACTCCTTCTGCATCTGAGGGTCGGGCTGTAATCAGATTGCCGTCTTTGCCACAAATTCCGACTGCTGATCCTCCTTCCTGGTTAATCAGAGACACAATTTCTTTATTCACCCGGCCTACCAACACCATTTCCACCACTTCCATCGTCGGTGCATCGGTAACTCGCAGGCCATTTTTGAACTGCGCCTCGATCCCCAGCTTATCCAGCCAGGTATTAATTTCTGGCCCACCTCCATGCACTAAAACCGGACGCAATCCCACGCAGGACATAAAGACCACATCCCGAATCACCTGATCCTTCAGAATGCTATCCTTCATGGCCGCGCCACCATACTTGACGACGATCGTTTTCCCAGCAAACTGCTGAATATAGGGTAACGCTTCACTCAGAATCTGGGCACGGAGGGCGGCATCCTGGTGAGCAGTTTCGATCTCGTAAGTAGTCATGGTCGATTGTCCGGAAAAAGGGTCATTTGCAGTTTAGAAGAGTCTGCCCCTGATCAACAATCGAAAACTCGCAGCAAAACCGCTATGTCAGGAAACCCACGTTTTTAGAATCTCTTTAGATGCTAAGAGTCGAGGAATTTGGGATTTTAGATTTTGGATTTTGGATTTCTCCCCCGATCCCTCATCCCCAACCCCTGATCCCTAAATCCCAAACACCTCCGTTGTGAAATTTCCATGCAGTCCATAGGGAACATGGTGCTTCAGGTGCAAGCGGGCTACGACGGAGAGATCGCGGGCATCCAGGATCACCAGATCGGATCGATCGCGACTGCTATCAAATACCATCGTCAATACCCAACCGTCATCTTCGGCCCCGGTTAGCTGGTAGGGATTGGGAGAACGGGGTACAAACACGGGTTCACCGACATAGCCCCAGGGTGCGGCACTCCAGAGGTGGCGATCGCCCGATTCCACATCCACCTTCAAAATGGCTTGATTGGGAGCATTGCCACTCGGTGCATGGGCCGCTCCCAGGTAAAGATAGCGGTACGATCGCCCCACCTTCGCCGGATGCAGAGAGGGAAATTCGCAGCAACGACTCTCCAGCCTGCGACGAGTGATTTCGCCCGTTTGCAAATTCATCCGGAAGCGCCAGAGTTGTCCCGGATCCAGGGCCTCAAAATCTACCTCCCGAAAATTCCCATCCGGATCAACGGATGGCAGAGACTCATAGCAAATCGAATCCACTACCACTTCGTCTCCATCCTCAAACGCATTCGCGTGATGGAACACAAACCCCGATGGCGCTTCCAAAATCTGAGCTGGCCCTTTTTTCGTTCCCCGATTTCCGATTTCCGATCTCCGATCGCCCTGCCTGGCCAACAACACAATCCGCGTTGGCTTATCGGCTTGAAATTGAATACACTCTCCTGCCGATCGCAGCCCTAGCAAGAAGGGCAGCGGATTGAAGCTGACTGGGTTCTGGAAGAAGATGCCGTAGTGAGGGGTAATGGCAAAGTCGTGGATAAAGGCAAAACCGGGGACGATCGCAGAGTGCTGATGCTGTAACTGTCCCGCTCGATCGAATTCATACAGGGTGAGGTCGGAGGACAACCCTGTCTTCAGGGAAAAATTCACCAGGCAGGGATTGCCATTATCCCCCTCGCAGGCTGGATCAACCCAGGGATGGGCACCAAAAGCATCTCCCGGTTGCAGCAGCCCATCCAGATCATCCAATCCCAGCGTGTCCAGCGTATCAGGGTCAAGGCGATGGGGTTCTGCCGCCTCCCAGAGGGCCAACAGTTTGCCACCCCAGTAGATCACATTGGTGTTGGCAATATTTTTTAAGCGGAAGTCTAACAGGTTGGCCCACCAGCCCCCTGGCTTATCGGTGCCAAACACCCCCCGGTACAGGATACGTCCAGCCTTTTGTTCTGCCAGGTACCCTGCGGTACGAACGTAGCGATTCCGAAAGTGGGCACGACCCTTGGAGAAGGCGATCGCACAGACCATGCCATCTCCATCAAAGGGATGCTGCAATCGCTGACCATTGATTTCAAATAATCCGGGACCATTCCGAAACAGCGTTCCTTGCAGGTCGGCAGGAATCTCTCCATCGACCTCATCAATCCAGTAATCAAACTCTTCTGTCAGCGATCGATAGCCCCGTTGCCAATCTTCCCGGCAGTATGAATGCTCAGAGATTTGAGGCCGCCTTAATTCAACGTTAGTCATAAGTTGTCTTGCAGCAGAGAAAAGGTGAAGGTTTGAGTTTTAGGTTTTGAGTTTCAAGTGGTTAGCGGGGAAGTTGATTCAGTGTGTCAATTGAAAGGCATGATGAATCGCAACTATTCTCTAAATCTTCAGTCAACTGATAACTGAGAACTTAAACCTTCCCCTATTCCCTACTCCCTATTCCCTTCACTCTTCAACCGGTTCCGGCTCCCGCGGTGGGGAGACAAACTCGGTCAAGAGGTCGGGTAAAAAGGGTTGCGCCAGGTGCTTGGAGGCCGAGGAATCCATTTCCAGGGCCGTTATCGGCTGTAAATGAGCTTCAACCGGTTCAGCCACTGGAGTTGCTTCAGCACCGGGAAGCCAGCCCAACAGGGGGAGGGGGAGCAGCGTTGTGAGGTTAGTAATGACAACCAGGAGAGCCAGGTTGCTGAAGTTGTTTTCTGTAATGCCAAACCAGTGCATCAGGACAGCACCAGACTCGTAGGACAGTAAACCTGCCAGATTGACTACTGACATTAGCAAGGCAAATAGAGTGGCTTCCACTCCTGGAGGGCAGAGTCGTGCAGCCAGTACCAGGACGGGCATGAAGGCAATCTGGCCCATCACCGTCAGCACCAGATTATCTCCCAGGCTGAACCACTGATCGCTAATGCCCAAAGCGCGGTTAGTGTGCGTCACCAGCAGCAAGGTGGACAGACCTAGAACGGCAGAAATCACTGTAGACCAACCAAAAATCACCCGGAAGGGGACAGCCTTGAGGAAGCGCTGAAACACCCAGACTCCCAACAGAGAGGCAATGCTGGTCACCAGTCTGACTCGTCCCAAAAATTCTGGGGCAAATCCCAGTTCGTTTGTGGTGAAGAAGAAAAAGGCAGATTCTGCCGTGGGAGTGGCCTGCCAGAGAAACAAAAACGCCGTGGGCAGCCAGATCGACTTTTGGGTGACGGCATGACGCAGATGTTTCAACTGATTGCCAACGACTGACCAGTTGGTGGGTTCCGTCAGGCGAGCTTCACTAATGCTCCAGGCTACCAGAGAGACAAATAAGGGAAAAATGGCCGTAACGGTAAAGACAGTGCGGGTGGAAAAATGTTCCAGTAACCAACCACTCAGGTAAGCGGTAAACAAGCCTCCCGCTGCCGAGGTGCCCCAACAGAGGGATTGGAGAGAACCTGCATTGCCAACCGATTCGACTCTTGCCCGTTCGACAATGATCGAGTCTACAATCACATCACTGAAGGCTACGGACAGGGAACTGAGGGCGATCGCCAGGGTTGCCGCCCACGGGGAATGAACGACGGTTGCCAGCGCCAACCACGCCAGTGCTCCCAAAATCCCCGACAAAACCAGGTAAGGGCGACGGCGATACCCAAAAATCGGCAAGCCATCGGAAATAAATCCAAATAGAGGTTTGACCATCCAGGGCAGGGCGGCAATTCCGACCAGAGCAGAAACCTCAGCCGGACTCAAGCCTAATTCATCCTTTAAGAAGAAACTGATGGCTAACCGGGCCAATCCCACAATGCCCTGAACAAAGTAAACCAGCAGGATGGCCAGCAACTCCGCACTGGGTTCGTGACCAAAGAAGATTTTCTCGGCGAGTGAGGCTTTGAGTTTAGCGAAACCAGAGGAAGAAACAATCATTGATAATTTGTAACATTGTTTATCAATTCCCCTATGATAGCGTCTTGATCCAAAGAGGTCAGCCTCGGCGATGCTTAGGGAGAAAGGTGAATACCTCGTAATTCAATGCAGATTCAAGTTAGAGAGCAGGCAAGAATTCATAGTTTTTAGGAATCAGGTGGCTTGAATCGCCGCGATCGCAGATTCCAGGGCGATCGCCACATGAGTCCAGTGAGTGCCCCCCTGACAGAAGACAATGTAGGGTTCCCGCAGCGGGCCATCGGCTGAAAATTCCGAGGTGCTGCCATCAATGAAGGTGCCTCCCGCCATCACCAGTTCACTTTCATAACCGGGCATTGCCGCAGGCACGGGATCCAGGTAGGAGCCGATCGGGGATTGCTGTTGGATGGCCCGACAAAAGGCTTTGAGTCTGGCAGGAGAGCCGAGTTGAATCGCCTGAATCACATCCCGACGGGGAGCCATTGGTAGCGGATTGACGGGATAACCGAGGCGATCGAACACATACGCCGTCAAATGATTGCCTTTGATCGCTTCACCGACCATTTGAGGTGCCAGAAACAGTCCCTGGAATAGCAACCGATTTTGATCAAAGGTAGCTCCTCCTGAACTGCCAATACCGGGAGCGGTGAGGCGGCAGATCGCTTGTTCCACCAAATCCGATCGTCCAGCCACATATCCGCCCGCCGTGACGATCGTTCCCCCCGGATTTTTAATCAACGACCCGGCCAGCAAATCGGCTCCAACGGCGGTTGGCTCTACGGTTTCAATGAATTCGCCATAGCAGTTATCGACAAAACAAATCGTGTCGGGATTCTGCTGTTTCACCAGGGCCACGATTTTTTCAATATCCGCGATCGCCAGACTAGGACGCCAGGAGTAGCCACAGGAGCGTTGAATCAAAACTAATCGAGTGTGGGGTTTGATGGCCGTGCTTAATGCCTGCCAGTCGATCGTCCCCTGCTCGGTTAACTCTAATTGCCGATACTGGATGCCAAACTCAACCAGGGACCCTTGATGTTGCCCCCGCAAACCAATCACTTCTTCCAAGGTGTCGTAGGGAGCACCGGCCACGGCCAACATTTCATCTCCTGGACGGAGAACTCCATAGAGCGCGCAGGCGATTGCGTGGGTTCCTGAGACAAATTGCACCCGCACGGCTGCCGCTTCTGCCCCCATTACTTCGGCAAACACCTGATCCAATACCTGCCGTCCTAAATCATCATGACCGTAGCCCGTGACCCCAGCAAAGTGGTGGGGGCCAACCCGATACTTGCGAAATGCTGATAGGACTCGCTTCAGGTTTTCCTTGACCTGGGAGTCAATACCGGAAAAAATCAGGGATAGTGCCTTTTCGGCCTCTGCGATCAAATCGGATCCGTTCATCGTTCCTCACTCATTCAACAAACATCCTAAATCTCTATAAAGTTTTCTCTCGCCGGGGGGACAAATCTATTTGAATGTTTTTGTTTACAATGAGTGAGTTTTGGCTAAGCGGGCACTGTAAATTTTTTCGGGACGAATGCATGACTGTTGCAACTTCAAATAAACTCCAACCAGACTGGGCCATTATCGCCTATATGGCGTTCCTGCATCTGGGAGCATTGGCCGCCTTCTTGCCAGGAACCTTTAGCTGGGCAGCCGTGGGACTGGCTGTGTTTCTCCACTGGGTAACAGGTGGACTGGGGATTACTCTGGGGTTTCATCGCCTGGTGACCCATCGCAGTTTTCAGACTCCCAAGTGGTTGGAGTACTTCCTGGTATTCTGCGGTACCTTATCCTGTCAGGGTGGCCCGATCGAGTGGGTGGGAATGCACCGTATCCACCACCTGCACTCCGATCAAAATGCGGATCCCCATGATTCGACTAAAGGCTTCTGGTGGAGTCACATGGGTTGGATGCTTTATCAGTCGCCTGCCAGAGCTGATATCCCACGCTTTACACGGGACATTGCAGAGGATCCATTTTATCGGTTCTGCCAAAACTATTTCATTCCCATTCAGGTAGCTTTCGGCGTTTTGCTATACTTCCTGGGCGGATGGCCCTTTGTCATTTGGGGAATTTTTGTCCGCATCGTGGTGGTCTTTCATTGCACCTGGTTAGTCAATAGTGCCACCCATTTATTTGGCTACCGGACTTATGAATCTGGCGATCGCTCTACCAATTGCTGGTGGGTGGCTCTGATGACCTACGGTGAAGGCTGGCACAATAACCACCATGCCTTCCAACACTCCGCCCGCCACGGTCTGCAATGGTGGGAAATCGACCTCACCTGGATGACTATCCAATTCCTACAAACCCTGGGACTGGCTACAAAGGTCAAGCTAGTTGAGAAGGAGTAAGCTTTAAGTGTTGAGTTTTTTTAAGTGTTGAGTTCTAAGTTTTGAGCCATTAGAGGAGGGTAGTTGGCTGGGATAATCTCAAACCTCCATCCATTAGAGTTTTTAACTTAAAACTTAAAACTTAAAACTACTCAAAACTGTCCTGTTCCTTGAATAATGTGTTTCACCGTCGTCAGGGTTTCCAGGCTAATTGGCCCGCGACGGTGTCCTTTTTGATTTGACATGCCAAGGAATATGGAGTCGCCTCGTTTGGGGTTGCGGGAGAAACGGGGTGAGGCGTTGATGTAGGTGGAGGCGCTGTTGATTCCCAGGGCAAAGGAACGACTCTCCTGATAGGATTCAGTGACCAGACAATCGGCATGACCACTGCTGTGCAAATTAATCCAGGTGATGGCTGCTTCCAGACTGGGAACAGATCTAAATGCGATCACCTTGGCCAGATATGCCTGTCGCCATTCGCTTTCTTCTGCCAGTTTCAGTTCTGGAAATTCAGCCACGAGGTCGGCATCTCCTCGGAGTTCAAAGCCCTTTTCCCGCAGGCTATTCCACAAAATGATCAGGGAGGAAGGATTTTGGCTGGGATGGATTAAGACTTTTTCGATCGCATTCACCGGATCTGGTTCGCTCTGGTGACTATCAATGAGAATCCAGCGCACGGCATCCAAACTACCAGAAGGTGACCAGTACAGGTAACAGTTACCCATCGCCGATCGCAAGACAGGAGCCGTAGCCTGGCGGACAATTTGCTGCACCAGGCTGGGTCGTCCGTAGGGAATGATCAGATTCACGTACTGATCCTGCACAATCAGATCACGGATGGAAGCACCCTGATCGGAGGACAGCACCTGCAGGCAACCATCGGGCAGTCCGTTTTTTTCGATCGCTGACCATAAGGCTTGTGCGATCGCCGCATTGGAATGGCTGGCTTCACTGCTCCCTTTGAGCACCAGGCTATTTCCCGTTTTCACACATAGCCCTGCGGCCAGGGCGGCCAGTTCAGGAAAGGCTTCGTAAATCAGTGAAATTACCCCCAGGGGCATGAGTTGGGAGTAAGTCTGGCAGTGATCAATCTGGTAGGCCGCATCCATCACCCGCCCGATCGGATCAGGCAGTTCGCTTAATCGCCGCAGCAGGTTAGCCGCTGTTTGAATTCGTTCCGGAGTCAGTTTCAGCCATTCCAGGATCAGATCAGGAACTGCCATTTCGCGACTGGCTTCCAGATCCAGCGTATTAGCTTCTAGAATATCATTTTGTTGCTGCTTCAGCGCTTCCGCCATCGCATAAACGGTTTGACTACGCAGTACACCTTTGGTCGTTGCTAATTGGATCGAAGCTCGATGGGCAGCCCGTACAGCAACGAGTGGATCGGCAATTAGTCCGTCAGAAAAATCCGTTGTCATGGGTTATCGTCTATAAGCCAGCAACACCATCAGTGCGGGCAGCACGGCCAAAAGTAACACTCCAACGATCAGAACGATACCCGATGAATTTGATTTGGCATTCAGGGCCAGCGGCAACCAGATGATCAACATGATCAGGGTAATACCCAGGGCGACAGGTAGATAGCTTTCTCCCAAACCCACATGGGCTGGATTCCACTGGTGACCATTCCACCGCCATGCCCGCTTATAAGGATAACTTCCCGAAAGCTGTTCCAGAACCTGCCCCGTTTCATCCACGACAAAGATTTGTTGACAACGGTTGCATCCGAAGGCTTCCGTAAGTGCGATCGGGGATAATCGCCCTCGTCTACGGCAAGGACAGGGATAATCTTGTGTTAAATCAATTTTTTGAGATTTTTGTGGTTGCACAGGCAGCACCAGGATGCAGTTGCAAATATCTTGTCTGAATAAATTAACCCTCTTCCATCCTCCAGAACACTGCGTCTTTTAGGGCAAAGTTTCAGCTTCCTGGCCGGACGTTAATTGATTACCCTTTGATTCAAGCAATTAACAGACAGGTCATCAAGTCCCCCCTCTGACCGTAAGCTAAAGCCTTATTTTCGGGTTGTAATCTAATTCTAAAAAACTCTAGAAGGTATTTTTTATCGGCAATATTATCATGATTAAAAGGGGAAAATAGTGAGAGTATGCGATGAAGCAGGTTAAGGCGTAAAGCCAGAGCTAGCCGGAACTATGCCGATCGGCTTACCATCACTCACCCGATCAATACTGGCACGAGTCTCCTCATTCTCCGCTTGCCTGTTGCGTACCCAGGCATCCCATTGGGCAGTTGTTTGATATCTGGAATCTTGATTATTTGGCCAAACTGAGTACAGCCACAGCTTTACGCTCAGATTTGCCCTTTGAGCATAAGAGTAGAATAAGGAGCCGATGTGAACATCTCCAGGTTCTGGAATATTCTTTTCATCGGGTTTAGGGAGATAGTCGGAACTTACAGGGACAATGTTCTGCTCATTCGGATCGGAATAGGCAGACCTGTAAATCGGCATAATTGTCAGGTGATCGGGCTGCATCTTCTGCATGAGGGCCAGGGGTGACTTATCCCTGCCTGCACTGTTTTGAAAGTGCCAGAGATAGGACAGGGGCGCTTCCTGGAATACTGAATTTTTGATGCTCAACTTGATAGCCAGCACTGGCAAGAAGAGGTTCGGCTCCGTCGCCAAGCTCATCCGTACCACTATTGCCTACGAAAAAAATTTTGATAGTACTCCTGTTTGTCCCAACTCGCGGTATGACCTTTTGCAGAGCACATCCTTGCAAGCCAGGTAGGTAATTCGCCGGAATGCTTGCAGCCCACCCCTCAATTAGGGGATTGAAGATACCAATCAGTAGAACCAAAGCCGCTACACTGAGTGCAAGGGCGCAATTAAGAATTATTCGGAAGCCAGGAGAATATTTGAGAAAGCGGGCAACGCGATTCGAACGCGCGACATTCACCTTGGCAAGGTGACGCTCTACCACTGAGCTATGCCCGCACACTTCAGCCAATTATTAGAATCTCAGAATTAGGTGACACCTGTCAACTATTTTAGGTCGAGTTTAGGGCAAACGCACACGTTTCTTTTGATCCTTTTGCTTACTTTTGACCCAACTTGCTCAAATTTGGCACAATATGTAAGACTCTAGAATAATGTAAGACTCTAGAATACGTCCCCAGAGCCTATATCCCTTAAAGGCGGCACCCGGATTCGAACCGGGGGTGAGGATTTTGCAGACCCTTGCCTTACCACTTGGCGATGCCGCCGCATTAGCATACTACTATATCAAGTTTAGGATGCTTTTGCTATCTATAACGCTCCACTTAGTACTCCATAAACAGCCCAGATCGCCATTGGCCGCAAATAGTGGCTGGCGCGGAAGGTTCCGGTAGGAGTAATGGCTTCTGGAGTGCGGAATTGCAAGCCATTGTTATAAATTTGCTCAATTACTGCTTTTGTGATTTCAAGGCCTGCGTCTTTCATGCCCATTTGCATCAGGAAGGCGGCCAGTCCAAAGTTGATCCCTGTCCAGACTTCTAGGGGGTGGGTGGAGTTAGGATTTTCTGGAGTGCCATCGGATCGGACTCCATTAGCTACCCCTACTGGTAAAGAGGAGCGAAATGGCAATTTGTCGATCGCTTCTGCAATCCGACCATCGCTACGAGTTTCTCCACCTGCTGCCAGGTAGTCGTTGAACTTAATAAAACAAGCGTCGTAAATGGTAGAAAGGGCGGTTTTGGCGCAATCAACGGGAACGATATCCGGCAATTTCAAGAGGCGAGCGTAAAACTGGCCACAGAGTTGATCGGCCATAACGATGTCGGAACCGCTTTTGCTATCCAGGCGGTAGTATTGCCCGTTCCAGAGAGTCTCATGGTAAAGGTTTTGGGATTGCTCTAGCCAGAGTTGAAAATTGCCAATGTTTTTGGAGAGGGTGGACAGAAGACGAATATCGGTGGATTGCTCGGCGAGTATACGTCCGATCGCGATCGCAGCTTCCAGAGCAGCCAGCCATAGGCCACCACAGTAGGCACTGATTCCCTGAAGTTTCCAGTCATCAAAGGTTTGGTCAGGGGCACCGCCGTTTTCGGGGATGCCATCGTAATCGTAATCAAAGCATTTGAGGTAGTGGAGGGTTTGGGCGATCGCAGGCCAGCATTCCTGAAGAAAATCCAGATCGGTGGCACCAGTGAACAGGAAGTCCCGGTATACTTGCAAGACAAAATCACAGGGCAAATCTTTCCACTGGTTGCAGTCCTGATAGCTGGTGTAATTAGTCTTTTCCCAGACGTGCTCATTGGGTGCGCCCAGATCGTGAGGGGTGGCTCCTGCGACTTTGCGCATCGCCATTGGACTGTCGGCCCCAAGGGTGTAATAGTAACCAATCACGCGAGTTTGCTCATCGCTGGTAGGGATGGCCCGTGCAAAGGCTCGCAGAACGGCTTTTTCCAGGTCGGGAAACAACATTAACAGGGCAAACGAGCCATACAATCGGACATCCAGGCTTTCGTACCAGCGGTAGTCCAGGCATTCCAGAATAGCGAATTGGCCGATCGGATCTTGCTCTGTAGCCGCGCTCCACAGGGTTCCTCCATCCGTCAGGTCGTACAGTTCATTAAACAGAGCCATTTTGAACCAGTCCGGCAGGTCATCCCGTTGCAGGATTGGCTCTTGCCAGATCTGGATCTGCTGTTGCCAGGCCTTGTATTGACTGAGAGCAGTCTGTGCGATCGCCCAGGCATTCTGACCATTACGGCCAAAGAAATCGGTATACCGCCGAAAATAGATAATTCCCTGAGCAAATTCCGTCACGGGAAAGTCCCAACTGAGGACAAAGGGAACTTGCAGCGTTTCTCCCGGTTGCAGGGTGAAGCGAACAGCGACCGCAGATCCCACCTGTCTTCCCTCCTGGGCCGGAGCTAAGTTCTCAATATTGGAGAGGGAACCATCCCGTGCAAACGGTGTCCATAATTCTGCTCCGTTCCCAACAGGGTTCCAGCGGGCATGGTAAAAGGCTCCGGCATTGGCTGGTATGTCAACTGCGATCGCCCACTGTCCATCTCCTTCTGCTGGTTCATGGCTTGCGGTTTGTGGCTCCCTGGCCATCACAATCCCCAGTTGTTGGCCCTCCCGCATCAGTCGATTAAAATTGCCCTGACTGTCTCCTAAGCGAGGGTGATAGTCATACACCGGACTGCCATCATCCCGAATTTGCACCTCCGAAGATTTCATGGCATTTGTGAACCAGCCCACCATATTCTGCCAGGACAGCAGGATGCTGAGCGTTAGGGGTTGATCGGTTGGGTTAGAGGCTGTCCACAGAAAGACCGCGATCGGGTAACTGGCTTCCTGATAATTGTGTGCCCAGATCGGCGAAAACTGCTCACACGTCAGCGTGGCCTGAAAAACGTTTTCATAGACAAACCAGCTCCGGGGATAAAGCGCGTGATAGGTGCCAGTAGAAATTCTGGATTTTGGATTTTGGATTTTAGATTCTTCATCTTCCCTACCTTCCCCAATTCTCGATCTCCAATCCCCGACTTCCGACTTCCGATTTCCGATTTCCGACTCCCTGCTACCTGGATACCACTGCCACGCACTCAAGCTGCCATCCTTTGGTGCTTCCGTACACAAAGCATATGCCTGGCTTTTGCCGTTGGCCTGTTCAAAGACACTAAATTGACAGGCGGGTATGGTTTGAAAGACATGCTCTCCACCGTCAATGTGCCAGAGATTGAAGTCGCCTCGATGGGAACGACCAATGCATCCAGCTCCCAACCCACCCAGGGGCATCCCATGCCAGGGGCCATCATCCAGGTTACTGGGATAACGAACCGTATAGGGATGGCTCCAACCCAGGCCAATGGGTCGGTTCCAGGTACAGGAGGGGATTTGCGAAAAGGGAGATTGGTATTGCATTCCCTGATTTTAGGGGACACAGGGTGCTTTACGACGCTTTTATCCCATTGTGCCAATTGAGCGTATGACCTTCTAAGGCGAATTTGGGAAAGGCCAAGCCAGATCCCTGGTTATGAGGAAGGATAAAGTGACTGGTGCTGGTTCAGACAAATCTGTATGAAGGTTGCATAAATTTTTACAGTTATTCTGATTCATCTGTTATGTCTGGTAAGAGGAGTGTCTACATTAAGTTCAGGAGATCCGGTTTTAAGTTAATTGCCTCTTCCGGCCTGCAACTCAGCCTGCAACAAAATCAAATTTGCCGGAAATGAGTCAGATTGAGTCGTATTAATCTCTATCTCTCTATCACCTGTTTTTGCTGCTATGAGGTATCAAATGAAACTGAAAACCAGATGGCTGGCGACCGTCGGTTTAACAACACTGGTATTGGTTGCGGCTAGTTCCCTCTCCAGAGCCTCTCAGCAAATATGGAAACCAGAGGTTGCCCATACAGCCAAGGTGACGGTCAGTTTATTAAAAGGCCATGCTATCCGACCGATATTTTTACACCGTGGCAGTCCTGTTGCATCCAGATCGATCGCCCCGTTGCCATTGCCTTTAAGGCATACAGAGTTAGCCAGCTACA
This sequence comes from Leptodesmis sp., assembly GCF_052746595.1. NCBI lineage: Bacteria > Bacillati > Cyanobacteriota > Cyanophyceae > Leptolyngbyales > Leptolyngbyaceae > Leptodesmis > Leptodesmis sp. The sequence goes on along the minus strand of NZ_JBRAGO010000014.1, from coordinate 29,473 downwards.
CCTTAAATCAACCGTTTGCCTCTGATCGCTCACGTCTTTTGGGAGGCGATCGCAAACCTCAAAATAACCAAAACAGCCAGTTTTCGAAGCGCAAAGCCAATACCAGTTCATGGGAAAGAAACGATCTGAATTTCAGAATTGGCTGGGGGCAGTCAAGGAAACGGCCAAATAACAAACTTGTCAGCTTCAGAAACCAGGGTTTCAACTGGCATCAGGCCCGTAATCAAGCCAGCAAGCTTTTCCAGGCTACCCTGGATGCAAAAGCAAGCAATGATCAGCGGGCTTTGCAAGAATTTAAAGTGTTCCTCAATTCCTATAAAATGGCTAGCTAGTGGTTTTTTGTCCTTTGTTCTTCCCATTCCTCAAGGAGGAATGACCGATGACGAATGACAGGTCTGTCTAGCCATTTATCCTGCCCCTTTGAATCTTAGTAACCTTTTGATGATGAATGTTACTCCCAGCGAGTCCCCAACGGCTCCTCAAGTTTTAGGTATCGATCTGGGAGGAACAGCCATCAAACTGGGGCGCTTTACTCAAGATGGAACCTGTCTTCAGACTCTTAGGATCCCAACTCCCCAACCTGCCACTCCAGAAGCGGTCTTGGTGGCGATGGTCGCTGCGATCGCTGAAATAGACGCGGAGCGGAAGGCTGTGGCAATCGGCGTGGGAACTCCTGGGCCTGCGGATGCTACCGGACGAATTGCGAGAGTGGCAATTAATCTTAGCGGCTGGCAGGATGTTCTCCTGGCAGACTGGTTGGAAGCGAAAACAGGCCGACTCACGGTAATTGCCAATGATGCCAACTGTGCTGGATTAGGTGAAGCCTGGTTAGGAGCCGGACGCTGGTACCGCAACCTGATTCTGTTAACCCTGGGCACTGGTGTTGGTGGAGCGATTATTTTGGATGGCAAACTGTTTGTCGGTCATCATGGAACTGCTGGGGAACTGGGATTAATTACCCTAAGTCCGGACGGGCCACCCTGTAATAGTGGCAATCAGGGATCCCTGGAGCAGTATGTGTCTGTTCAGGCAATTCGTCGTCGTACAGGGATGGAACCTGACGAATTAGGAGCCATGGCTTTAGCAGGTGATCCCAAAGCACTAGAGTTCTGGCAGCAATATGGACAGGACTTAGGGGCCGGACTGGCAAGTCTGATTTATGTCTTAACCCCAGAGGCGATCATCATTGGGGGAGGAGTGAGCGCCAGTGCTGACTTTTTCTTTCCCAGCGTACAGGCTGAAATTGAACGGCGAGTGCTTCCCAGTTCCCGTGCAGGCTTACAGCTACTGCGAGCCGAACTGGGCAATCAGGCTGGCATGGTAGGGGCTGCGAAACTGGCATGGCAGCTTTTGTAGTTTCTTTAGGAAAAAGTTAGCTATTTTCGTGCTTTTGTGCAGAATGAATGGGCGAAATGGACGATTCAGGATGTTTCCTTGACTGGAAAGCTGCAGGTCGTCCCAACCCACTCACACCTGAAACGACTTTGAACGCTGCCACGCCGGTTCTGCAAAAAACATCGAAATTACGGCTGCATACCCTGAGTATTTGGGCTGCAGTCGCGATCGTATCCTCCTTACAGGCAGAAATCGCGGCTGCCAATCCAGCCTCAAGCCCTGCTTTGCCGAACCCAGAATATTATCAGGACTACCAATCCGTTGTTGTCCCTGCCCCATCAGAGGGGGTTACTCAAACTGAAATTGCCCCACCCCCCGCTTCCCAGCCTCCCCTTTCCTCCCAACCTGCTTTAGTTCCAGGTGAGGAAATTCCCCCTCCGCCTGCCAGTGAACCAGAAGTAGTTCAACCTGTCCCACCTGACCCACCGAATCCCCTCCCCCCTCAACCTTCAGTTTCCCCTTCTGCTACTCCATCCTCCTCACTGAACACCCCTATCTGGGTTGCACCCGCTGTTACTCCATCCCCGGCAACCACTTCCCAACCCACGCCGTTGCCCAATCAACTGCCACCCCCCTCAGCACCGAACCGTCCAGCAAATTCCATGCGACCCCCTGGTTCGTCTGGGTTGGCAGTGTTGGTAACAGATATACAAATTGTGGGGGTAGATCCTTCCCTGCAGGATTTGGGTCTGCGGGTGATCCAGACTAAACCGGGCAGTCAGACAACGCCCAATCAATTGCAGGAGGATGTTACCCAGTTACTGAGTACAGGATTTTTCTCAGCCGTAACGGTTAGTACGCAGCAAAATCCGCAAGGGTTAAGCGTCACATTTACTGCAACGCCCACTCTTTTGCGATCGCTCAATCTCACCAATGCCAATGTGCTCAATTATGTAGTGGCGACTGAGTTTTTCCGAGATCAGTTTGGTAAACCTCTGGATCCGGCGGCTCTGAATCAGGCTGTCAAACAAATCAACGACTGGTATGCCAAAAATGGCTATACCTTAGCACGGGTATTGAGCTTGCAGCCCTCAGCCGATGGCATTCTCACCATTGATGTCGCGGAAGGGGTGGTCAATGATGTGAAACTGCGGTATCTGGATCGAGAGGGGAAAGCTACCGATGAAAAAGGCCAGCCGATCGCCCCTCGCTCTCAAGAGGCGTTTGTCCTGCGGCAAATTAAAACCAAACCCGGTCAGGTGTTCCAGGTCGATCGGGCGAAAGAAGACTTGCAACGTCTCAGCAATTTGGGGATCTTTCAATCGGTCAATATCACGTTTGAAGGTGATGCCCGGAGAGCGGATGTTGTGTACAACTTGGTGGAACGTCCCCCTCGTGATCTGCGCTTTGGTGGTGGGTATAATGATGCGTTAGGTCTCTTTGGGTCGGTCAGCATTCAGGATGTCAACTTTGGCGGATTGGGTCAGCAACTGGGCGCAAATGTGCTGGTGGGAGCCCGGGATGTGCAATTTGATGCCCGCTTTGTCAGCCCTTACCGGGACACAGAACCTGGTGTGCCTAGTTACAGTGCCAACCTCTTCCGGAATCGAGGACTCTCGAATGTGTTTACCGACGAGGTGAATCTGCTCAACGGCGATCGGGTGCGAGAACTGCGGTATGGAGTGGGAGTTGGGCTACAACGACCGTTAGGAGCCGGATGGGATGGGCGATGGGGGTTGAATTATACCAATGTCAGCACCCGCGATAGTGCTGGTAAAGTCTTTGCGACCGATGAATTTGGCAATCGCCTGACTGCCAGTGGAACTGGTGTCGATGACTTGGTCAGTTTTTCCTTCAATGCTCTGCGGGATATGCGAGACAATCGCACGAATCCCAGTACAGGGTCGTACACTCGGCTCAATGTGGATCAGTACTTCCCCATTGGTCGGGGTAGCGTTCTGGGCACCCGATTTGACGCGGGCTATGCCCAATTCATTCCCATTAAGTGGATCACGGCGGCTTACAAAACTCTTCCCTCTCCCACAGATAGCCAACCTGAAGTTTTTGCCTTTAATGTCCAGGCTGGTAGTTGGGTAGGTGATTTGCCTCCCTATAACGCTTTTGTATTAGGCGGTTCCAATTCCGTCCGCGCCTGGAATACAGGAGCGATTGGCAGCAGTCGCAGTTACATGCAGGCCAATGCTGAATATCGTTTCCCGATTTACAAATATATTGGGGGGGCAGCCTTCTTTGAATTTGCCTCTGATCTGGGAACGGATAAAGATGTACCGGGACAACCCGCTGTCATCAGAGACAAGCCAGGAACAGGATTTGGGGCCGGTTTTGGCCTGCGCGTCAATTCTCCTCTCGGAATCATCCGAGGAGATTTGGGAATCAGCAATCAGGGTGACGTTCGGTTCCAGTTTGGCTTTGGCCAGTCGTTTTGAGCGCTCTCTTCGCTGCTACACTGAAGCGTAAACAGTGTGTAAAAGGTGGTGAAACCCTTGCTGGATGAACAAGCGAAAAAAACAATGCTGCGTAAAATCCCCCACGGTCTTTACATCTGTGGGGTGAAAGAGGGAGATGAGGTGAACGGCTTCACGGCAAGTTGGGTGATGCAATCCTCATTTACGCCGCCTCTGGTGGTGAACTGTGTCAAGAATGATTCACGATCGCACGCCATGATCAAGGCCAGTGGCGTATTTGCTCTCAGTTTTCTAGAAGCAGGCCAGAAAGAGATGGCCCAGAAGTTTTTCAAACCCCAGCGACGGGTGGGTAACAAATTTGAGGATGTCGAGTTTTATTTGGGGGAAACAGGTTGTCCCATCATTTCCGATTCCCTGGGGTATGTGGAATGTCAGGTGGTTGGCTCAGTTGAAAAAGGCGATCACACGGTTTTTGTTGGTGAAGTGATTGCCTCTGGCGTTCACCGGGAGGGGGATCCCTTGCTGTTGGAAAGTACAGGTTGGCAGTACGGCGGGTAGGAATAGACTCAGAAACCCGGATCTTTGAGATTCCGGGTTTCTGGGAGAGACTTCAGGCTTAAGTGAGTGCCAGTTAGGCGATCAATAACATCTGGGATGCAGCCTCTTTCAGCAGAGCCGCTTTGTCAGTTTGTTCCCAGGGTAGATCCAGATCATTACGTCCGAAATGACCATAAGCAGCCACATCCTGGTAGAATCGACCACCTCGTTCCGCAGGCAGATTGCGCAGATTGAAGGTTTGAATGATTCCAGCGGGACGCAACTCAAAATGCTGATTAATTAATTCCAGCAGGCGATCATCATCGATCTTGCCGGTTCCGAAGGTGTCAATCATGACGCTAACCGGACGGGCCACACCGATCGCATAGCTGAGTTGCACTTCGCACTTATCCGCCAGACCAGCCGCGACGATATTCTTAGCTACATAACGGCAGGCATAAGCCGCACTCCGGTCCACTTTGGTGGGATCCTTACCAGAGAAGGCACCCCCCCCATGACGGGAGTACCCCCCATAGGTATCTACAATAATCTTGCGTCCCGTTAAGCCGGCATCGCCTTGAGGGCCACCCACCACAAATTTACCAGTCGGGTTAACCAGGAAGCGAGTATTGCGATCGGGTTGTACTTCCAGATCGCTGAATACTGGCAACACCACCATAGACCAGAGATCTTCCTTGATCTTGGCTTGCACAGCGGCTTCATCGGTAATATCCCCAATAGTCGGAGCATGCTGGGTGGAAACCAGGATTGTGTCAATAGCAACCGGACGGTTATCTTCGTAGGCTACCGTTACCTGAGTTTTGCCATCGGGACGAAGGTAGGGCAGTTGACCAGTCTTACGTACGGCAGCCAGCTTGCGAGAAATTCGGTGGGCCAGAGAAATAGGCAACGGCATTAGTTCAGGAGTTTCGTTACAAGCAAAGCCAAACATGATGCCCTGATCCCCGGCTCCGATCTTATCCAGTTCATCGCTGGAGAGTTCACGGGCTTCCTGTGCCTTATTCACTCCCTGAGCAATGTCAGGAGATTGAGCATCCAGGGCAATCAAAACGGAGCAACTATTGGCAGAAAAGCCACTATCAACGCCTGTATAGCCAATCTCAGCAATTTTTTGCCTAGCAACGTCAATGTAGTTAATTTTGGCTTTAGAAGTAATTTCCCCTGTAATCAACACCAAACCAGTATTAACGACTACTTCTGCAGCCACCCGGCTCATGGGATCCTGGGCTAGTAGCGCATCCAGAATGGTGTCTGAGATCTGGTCACAAATTTTATCCGGGTGACCTTCTGTAACGGATTCCGAGGTAAACAGGTAATGGCGAGACAAGGACAAACTCCTCTTACTACTAAGGGGTTCAGGGAAGAACATTACTGTAGCAATGTCCAATCCATGATGAGCGAATTTGATACACGATCGCTAGACTTCAGCGAATCATATCACTTGTATGCACCTTGATGAAGGCTGCATTAAATCTTGTTAAAGACTACGGAGGAGTTCATAGCGGTTGTGTAAAAACAATTCCTCTATCGCGGGGAATTTGACGGATGAGCAAGCTTAGACAATCACTTGTAGATCTGAGAACTGCTGAATAAAAGTGCTGCACCCTTTGAGCATAATCGGTGTAACTCCGCCCCAGCCAACCCCTACACAACCAACCGTGGCGGCTGCACCAGCCATTTCTACATCGACTGAAGAGTCTCCTACCACCAGAGTCACGGATGGACTGACTTCTAAAATCTGACAGGCTTGATAGACTAACCGGGGGTCAGGTTTGCTGAGATCTGGATACGATCCCAAAGCAACCTGTACCAGGGGTTCCAATTGGTAATACTCGACGAACTGCTGAACGTGGAGAGGAGAATCAGAGGAAACAATCCCAATCTTGATCCCGGCATTCGCTAAATCCTGCAATACAGCCAGGGCACCTGTGAATAGAGGTGTGTGATGGGCCTTCGGTGATACGAACTGATCTGCTTTGAGAAAGGCCGATCGCACTTGATGTAAGGACTCCATCCAGTCCCATCCGGTTTGGGCCACATAAGCGGCAGCCGCAACTTCATTTTCCAGGCGCGTTCCAACAGCAAGCAGTCCTGCGGGGTTCAGGCGATCGCCCTCTACCCCAAACGCCTGTAGTAATGATGGGCTAACCCCAGGTACTAAAGCCTCCAGCAAATTGGCTCGCTGCTGTCCCAATTTGCAGAGAAAGGCTTGAACATTGGCGAGGGTACCATCTTTATCAAAAAGAACCGCCTGGATGTTCTGAAATTGCACATCTCCGCATTGAATAATTGGCAATACTTCCCCCAATTGCAGATCAAAAAAAAGCAGATTAGAAACTGTTTGTAAATGAATATTTGTAAATGAATTTGTAAATGAATATTAAGATACAGGAAATATGCTCTGGGATTGGATCCTCCCTACCCCTCCTTAAAAAGGAGGGAAGCGAACTAGAATGCCTGAACTCCCCCTTTTTAAGGGGGATTTAGGGGGATCAAAACACTGGTTTACAAACAGTCTCTTAAAAAAGAGAGAGGTTAGCCTCTCTCCGTGATCAAAACAGAGGCGCCTTGTAGAGAAGTTCTTCTGGAACATCTCTACAAACAAAAACACAGCCTTGAAACACCACCCTGCTTTCCTTATTCTTCGTCTTCAGTGGCAGGTGGTAAATCCTCAATTTCCTCAACGGCAAGGGCAGGTTCTGGCGCAGAACCATTTGGGTCTTGCTGTTTCGCCATCATCTGTTCCCGATAACGAGCAGCCATTTCCTCAGCCTTCTCGTAAACCAGCTGAGGGTTCTTCACCATATCGCCCGGTTCGGGTTCTAGCTGCTTGGTGGATAGGGAAATCCGCCCCCGCTCTGCATCCAGGTCAATAATCATGACTTTCAGTTCATCATTCACATTAAACACGCTATGAGGCGTATCAATGTGATCGTGGGAAATTTCAGAAATGTGCAGCAGACCGCTGACACCCCCAATGTCAATAAAGGCACCATAGGGTTTGATACCTCTGACCGTACCAATGACAACTTCGCCCACTTCCAGACGATTCATCTTACGTTCCACCAGTGCCCGACGATGGCTGAGCACCAGACGATTGCGTTCCTCGTCTACTTCCAGAAACTTGAGGGGCAGTTCTTCACCCACTAATTCTTCTTTGGGCTTGCGGGTACTGATGTGAGAGCCAGGAATAAAGCCACGCAAGCCTTCGATACGTACCAGTGCACCACCCCGATTGGTAGCAAACACAACAGAACGAACCGTGGCATCCTCGGCCTGCAGTTGTCGCACCCGTTCCCAGGCCCGCATATATTCAATACGGCGAATGGAGAGGGTTAACTGACCATCTTCATTTTCGTCTGCCAGGATAAAAAATTCACGGGTTTCATCAGCTTGCAGCACCTCTTCAGGGGTATCAATGCGATTAATCGACATTTCCTGAATGGGAATGTAAGCTGCGGTTTTCGCGCCAATGTCAATCAGAGCACCTCTTGGCTCTAGACTAAACACTGTTCCGGCTACCACATCACCGGGACTGAAGTGATAGTCGTATTTATCAAGTCGGGCAGCAAATTCTTCGTAAGTAAAGCCAATATCTAATGTTGTGTCCTGATTGACCATGCGAATCGTTTCCTGGTAGTTATCTCCGTAAAAGGTTGCCTCCTTCGATGTATAACAAGCAAAAAGCGCTGCTACACCGGGAAATCTCCTAGCTTTATTCTAGGAGATTCAGACAAGAACTCATTTAAGCTCAGAAGTGATATCTTAACTCAACACTGGCATTGATGCACAAGTTATTTCGCGCAGCACTCAGGAGACTTTCTCAAACATGCCCTGGTTTAGCTTTGTCCCGTGGCAGAAACGGCGTGATAAGAGTGGTTGTCTGGTTCTCCTGAATGGTTAGGGGAGCGATCGCCGGTTTCCGTATTGCTAGCATCAGGGTCGGCAGTCGCATGATTCTGCAAATCGTTTAAGGTATCAACGAAGTCCCGAATTCCTTGAAATTTTCTGTATACTGATGCAAATCGGATATAAGCAACCTCGTTCAAGCTCTGCAGGTTCTGTAGCACCATTTCCCCGATTTCACTGCTGGCGACTTCCCTGATCAGACGTTGTTGTAGTTCGGATTCAATCTCATCCACCAAATTCTCCAGTTGAGTGGTGGAGATACCCGTCTTCTCGCAGGCGCGGGTTACCCCTCTGAGTAATTTGTAGCGATCGAAGGATTCGCGATCGCCATCTCGTTTAATTACCGTAATGGGAACAAATTCAATGCGTTCGTAAGTCGTAAAGCGACGGCCACATCTCAGGCATTCCCGTCTGCGCCTCACACTTTGCCCCGCTTCTGCTGAGCGCGATTCGAGAACGCGATTGTCACTGTGCTGGCAGAAAGGGCATCGCATGGTAAAGAATACTCCAAGCGAGATGAATCTGGGTCATCACGAACCACTAATCACGATTATGACCGATTTAATTAAATCGCTTGGAATTTTTTTTTTAAGTCAGTATAGTTCTCTATACCGGACTAACTCCAGCCTGAAGAGTTACAAACCGCTTTGGTAGGGGAAATCTTAGGGGAGAGGACGGGCAGGGAGCATTGTGAGTAACCACGTGACTATAAGTCCAACTGCGGTAGCAGCAGGAGAGCGGTTCATGAAAGCCCAACCGAGTAAAAAAACCAAAATTCTGGTCGTAGATGACGAGCCAGACAATTTGGATTTGCTATACCGGACATTTCACCGGGAGTTCAAAGTACTCAGGGCTGAAAATGGCCCAGCGGCTCTGGACATCCTGGCTCATGAAGGCGATATTGCCGTGATCATTTCAGATCAGCGGATGCCCTTCATGAGTGGAACTGAATTTTTGAGCTTGACAGCCACTCAATATCCTGACATTATCCGCATTATTTTGACGGGCTACACCGATGTCGAAGACTTGGTGGAGGCCATTAACTCTGGGAAGGTGTTCAAATATGTCACCAAACCCTGGAATGACGATGAGTTAAAAACAGTCGTGCGGCAGGCGGTAGACACTCATAATGTGTTGAAGGCTAGAACGCGAGAATTGCGGCGAGCGCTGCGGCAGGAGTCCCTGCTTAACGCTGTCACCAGCACCATTCGTAGTGCCCTCAGCTACCGACAAATTTTGCAAACCATTGGGCAAACTGTGGGACAGATCTTTGAAGCCAGTTACTGTCTTGTGGGCGCCATTCAGGAGGGCGAAATTGATCGAGACTGTTTTGTTTACAGCAAGGGGGAACCGGTTCAGAAGGATAGTCTGATCCAAACTGTTTGGCCAACCCAAGACATTCTGGTGATTGAGGATGTAAGCAGTTACGATCGCTTTCCAGAGAGTTCAGCCAAGACTTCATTTCATCCGTTAGCCTACGAGAAGTTAAATATTCGTTCCAGCTTGATTGTGCCGCTCTGTTATCGGCAGGAGGCGATCGCAATTCTTGCCCTGCATCAATGTGAACAGCATCGAATCTGGCAGGATGATGAGGTGAAACTACTGGCCATGGTGGCGGATCAGGCGGCTTTAGCTCTATCTAAAGCCAGAGCTTATGAACAGTTGCAAGCCCTGGCCAAGCGAGAAGCCCTGATTAATACCATTACTGCGGCGATTCGTTCCAGCCTTGATCCCCAGGATATCTTCGCAGCTATTACTCAACAGTTGGGTCAGGCGCTGCATGCAGATGGCTGTGCCTTATCCCTGTGGACGGAAGAGGACGAATTTGTCCAGTGTGTCGGTCTTCATGATGAAACAGAGGGAGACTCGGTACTGGCCGAACTCACTGAATTAAATCACCAGTCAGGGAAGGAGAATCATCACGCTCCGGTGACATCAGAATTCCTGAATCGACCGCTGCCTAAATCCAGGGTGCCGATCGCAAACAATCCAGTTTTGCAGCAACTGATGCTGACCAAGCAGCCTGTGGTTTTGAATGATCTGGATCTTTATCCAGATATGCAAAATGTCGAGGAGGCATTTCGCAATCCCACTCGTGCTTTGCTTGTGGTGCCACTGCTCTGTGACGGCAAGATTATTGGCAGCATCTCTTTGCGGCAGAATCATCGATCGCGGCACTGGCTTACATCTGATATTGAGCTGGCGCAGGCTGTCGCGGCACAGGCGGCAATTGCTGTGCAGCAGGCTCACCTATACCAGAAAACCCGGCAGCAAGCTGAACAATTGCTGGAACTCGATCGCCAAAAGACCCAATTTTTCCAAAATATTTCCCACGAGTTTAGAACTCCGCTGACGTTAACTATTGGTCCTCTGGAAGGGGCTGTGGCGAAACAACAAGGATTATCCTACGAACAATCTGTGATTGCCCTGCGTAACTCTCGCCGCTTATTACGCCTGGTGAACCAGTTACTGGATCTGCAACGCCTGGATGCCGGACGGATGCAGCCGAATTTCCGCCCCTGCGATCTGGTCGAATTTGTGAGTCAAACGGTGGAAGCTTTCCGGCCCTATTGCGATCGTAAAGGGATTCATTTAATCACCCACCTGGAACCCTGTCCATCTGTCTACCTGGATCTCGAAAAGTTCGACAAAGTTCTGTACAACTTGCTGTCGAATGCGATGAAATTCACAGCAGCAGGTGGCAGTATTACTGTCAACGTCCAGCCCGCTGGAGATCACTGTTTGTTGCAAGTGACTGATACCGGAATTGGGATTCGCCCGGATCAGATTCCGCACCTATTTGAACGCTTCCGACAGGCAGAAGGATCGGCCAACCGGAGATATGAGGGCAGTGGCCTGGGGTTAGCGCTGGTGAAAGAGTTGGTGGATCTGCACAGTGGAAAAATTTCCGTAGATTCCACTTATGGAGAAGGCTCTACCTTTACCGTCTGGATTCAAACCGGAGTAGCTCATCTGCCTCCGCAACAAGTGATTGATGTGCAGGCAGAACTCCAAACCAGCCGAGCAGTGATTGAGCTATCGGATGTGGAAGCAGATCTGGCCATCCCTACATCCCCCAGTCCTGAGCGATCGCAGCCCCCTGAGCGATCGCAGCCTGAAGAGTTCAGTTTATCCATGACGGGCAAAGAACCTCGGATTTTGGTTGTGGATGACAACCCCGATGTCCGGACTTATGTGTCTAGTATTCTGAGTGAAAAGGGTTACCAGATCTACACAGCTCGTAATGGAGCCGAAGGATTTACGGCTGCCCAGACCTATCGCCCCCACCTGATTGTGAGTGATTTGATGATGCCTCAGGTATCAGGACTGGATATGATCCGAATGATTCGGGAAACCGAGGATTTGAAGGGGATTCCAATTATTCTGCTGACTGCCAAAGTTGATGAGGATACCCGGATTGAAGGGGCAGAGCGGGGAGCCGATGCTTATCTCTCTAAACCTTTTAACGATCGCGAACTATTGGCTGAAGTCCGCAACCTGCTGGCCCTGAAAGAAACAGAGCAGCGCGTAGCCGAACTGAATACCTACCTGACTGAATCGGTACTCAAGCGATTTTTGCCTCCTTCCCTGGTCGTTCGGGCCGCCAAGGGCGAGTTAATGCTGGACTTGCGGCCCGAACCCCGGATGGTAACGGTGTTATTCAGTGACATTGTGGGATTTACTCAGCTTTCCAATACGCTGCGATCGCGGCGGGTGGCGGAGTTGCTGAATGAATACCTGGCGGAAATGACCCGCGTGATTTTTGACAATGGTGGCACGATCGACAAATTTATGGGGGATGCGATTCTGGCGCTGTACGGCGCGCCTGAAGAACTGACTCCCAATGAGCAGGTGCGTCGTGCCATTGCCTCGGCTCGCCAGATGCGGCGATCGCTGAAGCTATTAAATCATCGCTGGCAGGAACAGGGAATTGCGAAGGTGCAGTTCCGCTGTGGGATCCATCAAGGGACGGCTGTGGTGGGGATGTTTGGCTCCTCCGAACGATCGGACTATACCGCGATCGGTCCCAGTGTGAATATTGCCTCTCGCATTCAGGAGGTAGCAGATCCCGATAGCATTCTGGTGTCGGCTGCCGTCGCCGATTACCTGGAAGAAGATGAAATCATCAAATTCAGCCCTCTGAAGTTAAAAGGCGTGGATGAGACGGTGTTGACTTTTGCTGTGAAGCCAGAGCCAGGGATGGACTAATACCAGGGTCGCACCCCCCGACTCATGGTTTCTCTACCCTAATGCGGTGTTAGCCTAGAAGAGCACGCTAATTTTTACGGTCTGTTCATGAGCAAAGTTGTTGTCGGGCTTTCTGGAGGAGTTGATAGTTCAACTGCAGCAGCAATCCTGCATCAGCAAGGGTACGACGTGATTGGGTTAACCCTGTGGCTGATGAAAGGAAAGGGACAGTGCTGCTCGGAAGGGATGGTGGATGCGGCCAGGTTATGCGAGGAGTTAGGTATTCCCCATCACATTGTGGATAGCCGGGATGTATTTGAACGGCAGATCGTGAATTATCTGATATCCGGCTACAGCGATGGCCTTACGCCCCTGCCTTGCTCTCAATGTAATAGGGCCGTCAAGTTTGGGCCGATGATCGAGTATGCCCGGACTGAATTGGGGTGCGATCGCATTGCCACAGGTCACTATGCTCGCATCCACTACGACGAAGCAACTGGACGCTACCAACTGTTACGGGCCGTCGATCGCGCAAAAGATCAGTCCTACTTTCTTTACGACTTGCCGCAAGAGGTACTGGCTCATGTCCTATTTCCGCTGGGCGAATATCCTAAAACGGAAACTCGGCGAATTGCGGCTGAGTTTGGGTTGCATACAGCAGATAAGCCAGAAAGCCAGGATTTATGCCTGGTGGAGGCTAATGGATCAATGCGAGCCTTTTTGGACAAATATATTACGCCCCAGAAAGGAGAAATTGTCGATCAGTCCGGCAAGGTGCTGGGCTACCACGAGGGCGTGCATCACTATACGATCGGTCAGCGGAAGGGGCTGGGGGTGGCTTACAGTGAACCCTTGTATGTTGTCGCCCTAGATGCTGCCCAGAATCGGGTAGTGGTTGGCGATCGGGCTGCCACTTTAGCCTCAGAATGTACTGTCCAACGGGTGAATTGGGTGGCGATCGCCGCTCCTACTGCACCCATTCGAGCAGAAGTGCAAATCCGCTATCGTTCTGCTGCTGTACCTGCCACGATCATTCCTCTGGCAGATACCCGAGTCCGGATCGTGTTCGACACACCGCAATCCAGCATTACTCCCGGACAGGCCGCCGTCTGGTATGAAGGCGAAATTCTGTTCGGTGGTGGGGTAATTGAGCCACTCTAACAATCAGGAGGACTAAATGGCTCCAATGTTCAGATTCTGGAGCCAGGGTGGTTGGCCCAGCAGGTTGTTCAGGAGTTGGAGTGGGCAAGGGCAATGTACGCAGGCAACAGCCTGTAAAGTGGCAAAGACAGGGGCTGGGGTGGCTTTGAGAGGAGCATCTGGTTGACTTGGAGTGAGTCAGACTAAACTCGAAAAAATTTCGTGTTCAGGATCTTTGGCGTTGAGTCTGAGAGAGCTAGATATTCGGGATGAGTACCGTAGCGATCGCTGTGATCTCATTCAAGAATTTTATATTCCTTGTTTGGAAAAGACTAAAGTCTACAGCCGCGCTGTGGGCTTCTTTTCCAGCACATCGCTGGCAGCAGCAGCAAGGGGAATTCTCGCTTTAATCCGATCCGGCGGAACCATGCAACTGGTTGCTTCTCCATACCTATCCCAGGAGGATGCTGCTGCGATCGCCCGTGGCTTGAAAAGACGGGAAGACGTGACCACGGCTACCCTGCAACAGGAACTAGAACAGGAATTTAACCAGATGGTTCACGATCGTCTGAGCTGTCTTGCCTGATTACTGGAACACCATTTCCTGGAGATTAAATTAGCCGTTCCGAAATTACGCTACTCTCAAGGGCTGTACCACGACAAGTTGGGCATCTTTACCGATGAGCCAGGGAATGTGGTGACGTTCATGGGATCTGCCAATGAAAGTTCCACAGCCCTGGTCGATAATTTTGAATGTATTGATGTCTACTGGTCCTAGGATTCCACCCTCCAGTGCAGAGTTTTGGCGAAGGTTAACCATTTTCAACGGCTCTGGAATAACCAGACGAGCAAGCTGGAAATTATCGAGTTTCCAGAGGCCGCCAAGCGATCGCTCCTGCGCCTGCGTCCGAGTGAGACGGTGATGCAGCGATGGGTGGGTGAGTGTGTAGGTGGGTGGGTGAGTGGACGAGTGGGTGAGCAAAGTGGTGAACGGAAGCAATATGGTCATCCCACCAACCCATCCACCCACCGACCCACCCACGCACCGACCCTGCCCCCCACCCTCCAACTCCGCCCTTATCAACAGCAAGCGATCGCCAACTGGTTTGCCAACAAGGGGCAGGGAACCCTGAAGATGGCCACCAGGAGTGGGAAAACGATTACGGCTCTGGCGATCGCAGCTGAACTGTATCGTAAGAGTTTACAGCAGCATAAACCGCTGCAGGGGTTGCTGATCGTCTGCCCGTATCGACATTTAGTGACACAATGGGCAGAAGCAGCACGCCAGTTTGGGTTGCAGCCGATTTTGGCCTTTGAGGCGGTGCAAAGTTGGCAGGGAGAACTGCAATCACAATTGTTAGCGGTGCTGTCAGCCAAACAATCTTTCATCACAGTAATCACCACCAATGCCACACTCATCCGCGATAGCTTGCAATCACAACTGCAATTTTTCCGCCGCGATCGCTGATCATTGGCGATGAGGCCCACAATCTAGGATCAACCTGTTTGGAATCCAAATTGCCTCAGGAAATCAAATTACGGTTGGCGCTCTCCGCAACTCCTGAACGTTACTTTGATGAGCAAGGAACGGAGCGATTGTTGAAATACTTTGGGCCGGTCTTAGAGCCGGAGTTTACGCTCAAAGATGCGATCGCGGCAAAAGCCCTGGTTCCTTACCTGTACTATCCAGTGTTAGTCGAGTTAACGGAGTCTGAGATCGAACGCTATGAGAAGCTAACAAACCGTATTAATCGGGCGATCGGGATGGGCGGTGATCTGAAGGACAACAGAGTACTAGCGGCTTTGCTGATGCAACGGGCACGCCTGGTAGGAGCCGCAACCAATAAGCTGCAGGCACTGCGCCAAATTATGTCCAATCGTCTGCACACCAGTCATACGTTGTTTTACTGTGGGGATGGCTCATTGGCAGATGAGGTGTCTCAGGAGAGCGATCGCCAACTCGCAGCAGTAACAGCGTTGCTGCAAGACGAGTTAGGGTATCGAGTAAAATCCTATACTGCCGAAACCAGCCTGGAGTCACGAGAGGAACTGCGCTACCAATTTATGCATGGTCTTGTCCAGGGTCTGGTTGCTATCCGTTGCTTAGACGAAGGAGTGGATATTCCAGCCATTCAAACGGCTGTGATCTTAGCCAGCAGCAATAATCCCCGACAGTTTATCCAGCGACGGGGACGGATCCTGCGTCCCAGCCCAGGTAAAGAGCGGGCCGAGTTGTTTGACATGATTGTGGTACCTCCAGATCTGGGACGAGAATCCTGGCGTATAGAACGGAACCTGTTGCGAAAGGAGTTGCAGCGGTTTGTGGAGTTTGCCGATTTAGCCGTCAATAGCGGACAAGCGAGAAAGGTGCTGTTGCCCTTGCAGGAGCGGTATGGGTTGTTGGAGTTGTAGGGTAGGTGAAGGGGTGGGTGGGTGGAGGGGAATGATGAGGGGGTAGAGTTGCAAGGATATCGGCTGTTTATGGGGAAGATGGTGAGGCGGCATGAGGATTTGGAGGTTTATCAGGTTGCGTTTGCGGCGGCGATGCAGATTTTTGAGTTGTCGAAGCGGTTTCCGGTAGAGGAGCGATATTCACTGACGGATCAGGTGCGGCGATCGTCTCGCTCCGTTTGTGCAAATTTGGCGGAGGCATGGCGAAAGCGCATTTATGAAGCATCCTTTGTTGCTAAATTGTCTGACTGTACCGCTGAGGCCGCAGAAACTCAAACATGGATTGCGTTTGCTACTCAGTGCCAATATCTTGATACCAGGACTGGTCACGAACTTCACCAGACCTACGATCGCATCTTGCGGATGCTAATCACCCTCATTCAAAACTCCAAAAGCTGGACACTCACCCACCCCACCCACCGTTAACCCACCCACCCCCTCGCCCCTCACCCCTCTCCCTGAACATCCCGAGGACCTTGCCCTGCAAATCAACGGCAAACTTGTGCAACCTCCAGAACTGCCGGAGGACAAAATTGGGCAGGTTTTACCGGAAAGCCTGCATTGCTATTTCTTCTTTGATGGGCAACGCATCGATCGCATTGTCAAATCGGAGAATAAATCGGAGATTTCCAGAGCGATCCGGACGCTCTTAAGTGTGGAGGTC
Organism: Leptodesmis sp.; assembly: GCF_052746595.1. Classification (NCBI taxonomy): domain Bacteria; kingdom Bacillati; phylum Cyanobacteriota; class Cyanophyceae; order Leptolyngbyales; family Leptolyngbyaceae; genus Leptodesmis; species Leptodesmis sp. The sequence continues at coordinate 12,802 of NZ_JBRAGO010000014.1, read as the reverse complement.
TTGGATCGAGCGATTAACCATTTAAAGGAAGCCCAGCGATCGCTGAACCGGGAACTGGCGGACATTGGGGATCCGGAGACAAAGCGACCGGTCAAGGAAAAAGAAAGTCTGATGGACGAGAAAGCTGGCCTGGAAGCGAGACGGGAGGAGATCATTGGTGAAATCAAGGCGTATGAGGAGCAGAAACAGAAAGTAACGACGCAGTTACGAGAACTCGATCAGGTGGGTCAGATTCAGACGCGACGAGATGATCTAAAGCAACAGGCGGAGGAGATCCAGGCCCAGCTAGAGCGCAGTGAAGATAAGCTACGACGGACGATTTCAGCACGGGGGTACATGGTGTTTCTTGCCGATGCGATCGCCCAATTTCGCAATCTGGCCAATGACCTGCGGCAACGGGGAGAATTACCTGCCGGGATTAAGCAGCAATTTGTCGAAGATTTGCTGACAGAGGGGTCGTGCATCTGCGGGACGGAGTTGAAGCAGGGGACAAAAGCGCGACGGCAGGTGGAATCGTGGCTCGATCGCTCTGGGATTGAGCAGGTGGAGGAAGCCGTGATCCAGATGGGTGGTAAGGTCAACAGCATTGAACGGCAGATTCCAGAGTTTTGGGCCGAGGTAGAGCAAGAGCAGGCCAGTATTGAGAATTTACGGCGGCATCTTTTGACCTTAGAGAACCAGCTTGACGATATCCGGGAGCAGTTGAAGGGCAATGAGGATATCAACGTCAGTGGATTGGAAAAGCGACTGGAAGAGATCGAGGATAAGATTATTGACCTGCATCGAGAAGATGAAAATGTGGCACGGGATATTGAGGAGTGCGAGGGGGAAATTGTGGATCTGAATCAGCAGATTAAGGAGTTTAAGGCGAAGGGCAAACAGCAGCCATTGATTCAACGGCAGATCAAGGCGGATGATGCGATCGAGCGGATTACCGAGGTGCGATCGCGGGTGGATCAAAAATTCCGGGTGGTGCTGGAACAGAAAGTGCGCGAGATTTTCCGGCAGGTATCCTTTAAGACAAAGGTGCCCAAGCTGACCGAGAACTATGAACTGGTGCTGATCGAAAATTTAACCGATGGGGAGAGCATTGTTGCGCCTTCAACTGGAGAAAACCAGATTCTTAGTCTGTCGTTTATTGGCAGCATTATTGAGCGGGTGCGGTATTGGAGTCAGAAGCATTCGCTGATTTGGTTGGATAGCAGCAGTTTCCCGATCGTCATGGATTCCCCATTTGGGACACTGGATGAAAACTATCGGCGGCAGATTGCCAAACTCATTCCCACCCTGGCGGATCAACTCGTGGTGCTGGCGACCAAGACCCAGTGGCGGGGTGAGGTGGAGACAGAGATGGAACCCTACATTGGCAAGAAATATGTGCTGGTGTTTAATTCCGCCAAGCCAGACTGCCAGCCAGAGTCGATCGTCTTAAATGGGGAAACCTATCCTCTGGTGCGGCAAAGTCCGAATGAGTTTGAGTGGACGGAGGTGGTGGAGGTGGAGAGGTGATGGGGTGATGGGGTGGAGAGGTGGGTGAGTAGGTGAGTAGATGAGTGGGTGAGTAGGTGAGTAGGTGGGTAGGTTCCCGTAGGGTGCTGTTAGCGTTAGCGTAACGCACCGCTGCATTGGAGATGAACTTTTCTGTCATCACGGTGAAGGGTAAAGGGAGGAAGATTTGGCTATGGTAGCGACTCAAGAGATGATCACGGATAGCTGGGTGAGGGCCAGTTGGGAGGAGTTTTTAGTCCAGGCGGAACGACCTGAATATGAGCAGGCGAGATGCTACTACGACAACGGGTGCATGAGGATTGAGACGATGCCAGTTGGGTCTGGACATAGCCAGGACAATACAGTACTTGCTCAAACTGTCAGCCTTTATGGCACTGTCAAAAATATCAGGATTAAAGGATTTACGAATGGCAGTTTTCGTAAACGGGGTGTGCGTGAGTGTCAGCCGGATCTGGCGTTTTACGTTGGGGCTGATTTCCAGATTCCACCGAAGACCTCTCAACCTGTGGATGTGGATCAGTTTGGTGCGCCGCATCTGGCGATCGAAATTGCCTCTACCACACTGAATGATGACCTGGGGCGGAAGCGGTTGCTGTATGAGCGGTTGGGAGTTCAGGAGTATTGGGTGGTTGATGTGGATGCAGGAGAGGTCATTGCCTTTGAGGTGTTTGATGGGGGCAGTCGCCAGATTCAGGAGTCTAAAGTATTACCGGGATTGGCGATCGCTACCATTGAGGAAGCCCTGAAACGCAGCCAGACCGAAGACGACGGCACCCTGAACCGCTGGTTACTAGAAACCTTTAGTGGCAAAAAGGAGGAAAAATGACCTATACCCCTCCCAAACTACTCTCCTTTGAAGAGTTTTTGAACCAGTATGCAGACGACCCACGGTATGAGTTAATTGATGGGGAATTGCGTGATACGGAACCAACTGGCCCTCATGAGTCAACGGCGGGAAAGGTAGCTGGAAGGCTATTTGCTGAAATTTTGCGTCTGAATCTGCGATGGACAATTCCTAAGAATTGCTTAATTCGACCACCAGATACAGAGGCCACAGCTTTGCGTCCTGATGTCATTGTGCTGGATGAGGCTGATCTGGCTGAGGAACCCCTCTGGGAAAAGCAACCTATTTTGACCAGTGGTAAGGCCATTCGGCTGGTGGCAGAGGTGGTCAGCACCAATTGGCAGGATGACTATGCTCGCAAGGTCGAAGATTACGCCCTGCTGGGTATTCCTGAATACTGGATTGCCGATTTTCGAGGGTTGGGTGGAATTGCCTTCATTGGTAAACCGAAGCAGCCCACATTTACAGTGTGTCAACTGATCAATGGCGAATACCGTCAGCAACAATACCGCCTGGGAGAATCCATCACCTCCCCATTATTCCCTGAGTTGGCTCTACGATTAAATGATATCCTGCCCTGACACCACCCTTGAGCGATCGCCCTTTCCACCTACCCACCCACCCACTCACCCACTCACCCACCCACTCACCCACCCACCTACCCACTCACTCCCCATGAACATCCCCCAAACCGTCCTCGAAAAGCTAGAAACCCTCCCCCTGGATAAACAACAGGCAGTGCTGGACTTTGTTGAGTTTCTCCAAAGTAAGACGAATGGTTCCTATCCTCCTCACTCCAGTTCCCCTACAAAATCCGCTTTAGAAGCAGCCGGAGATCTGGTCGGTTGCGTCAAGGACGAAGCAGAACGAGAACAGGAAGAGCCTTTGGACAAACCAGAAATATCCTTCCTGCAAGCAGCCCGTGAGTTTATTGGGTGCGTGGAGGGACCAGGAGATCTCTCAACCAATTCAAAATATATGGACGGGTATGGGCAGGCATGAAAAGACAAGTTTTACTGGATACAGGCCCATTAGTGGCCTTGATTGATCGTCGCGATCACTATCATGCCTGGGCAACCAAGACCGTTGCTAAATTCCCAGCCCCGTTTTTAAGCTGTGAAGCAGTGCTTTCTGAGGCTTGTTTCCTGTTAGGGCAAGTTGTCAATGGCAAAGCGGCTGTCATGGGAATGGTGGAGGCTGGACATATCAAAATCCCGTTTCACCTAGAAGCAGAAAGCGATCGCGTCAATGAATTACTCACCCGTTATCAATCCGTACCCATGTCCCTGGCGGATGCTTGCCTGGTGAGGATGGCCGAAATGTATACCACCAGTGAACTCTTAACGTTAGACAGCGATTTCACGATCTATCGTAAAACCACCAACCAACCCATCCCAGCCCTCATGCCTGAAACCTGAACGCGATCGCCCCCTCCACCCCATCACCTCCCCCATCTCTACCCCTCCACTCCTCCACCCCTCCTACCTACTACCCACCCACCCACTCACCCCCCAATGGCCGACATCCGCATCAAAGTTGCAAAAGATAAAGCAAAACTGGTCAAAGCCCTGAGAACTGGCGAAGGTTCATAGGGCTATTGCAGCCTTACGTTGGTCTGATGGTATTCATAGAATAGATTAGAGGGCTATAATTCTAGGATTAATCAATTAGATTTCTATGAAAGGTCGAATCAGAGTTGCAAGGGATAAAGCAGAATTTATTAGAGCCTTGAAAAACTCAGAAACTCCTAGTGCACCTTTTCAGACGTATGCCGATATTGTTACATTTGCTGCTGTTATCGGTATCAAAAGAAGAAAGCGTGAACCCTTAGAAAAAATTTCTATGAAAGATCCTGATCCAATTCCACAGGAGCAGTTTTTTACAAGAGGTTACGAATCAATTATCAATTTGTTAGCCATCTTAAATATTAGAGATCTAAAAGTTCTTTCCTCTACAGACGAATACGAAAATCTGCGTCTTAGAATTTTTGAGGAGTATGCCAATGCAGGGTTTAGGATTTTACGAGATGAGTTGTCTGGATCTGACGATTATACAAAACAACTTCTACTAATTCTGAAAAAGGCTAAGCTGGATGATAAGAATGAGGATGAGAATATAGACCTGAATCTATTTTTCTAGTAATTAGAGTTACTTTAAACCAACTAGAAAAACTACAATATTATTCACTTAAATTTTCAAGATTAAGAGTCGATCGCGCTCATGGTATAGCACCACACAAACCTGTTCTAGTCCTATCAGTACTGCATTTGATCGAAACTAAATCTATTATAAAAATCAAATTCACTTACGCACAGAACTGATCGACACATTTACGCAAGTCTGGAGTTATCTAGGTTCTGAAATTCATACTCCAGATATTTCCAGACCTTTTTTCATCTGTGGGGTGATAAATTTTGGCATCATATACCAAACCCAGGCCTTAGAAAAATTGTGACATCAAATATTAAACTGAAAACCTTTGAAGAAGTGAAGCAGGCTATTAAATACGCTTACGTTGACGATATTCTGTTTAAAATGTTACAAGATCCGCTTGCCAGGGGAAGTCTAGAAACAGTATTGGTACAGAAATGGTTCTATAACAAACTGCCTCAGTATCAGCAATTGAGGGCGGAGTGGAAGCAATGCAAAAGGACTTAAATTATTACATCAATTGCTTTCAAAACGGATTGAATGTTAATACCGTTGGTGGTAAAGCTCCTTATCAACCACTACTACTGTTATCTATTATTGAACTAATAGAGCAAGATTTGATTCAAGAGAATAAAAATTATCTGTCGCTTGAACTCATTTCTACCTTTGCTAAATTTCGCAGCCAACTAAGTACACCAAATTATCAAGCTGATCTGGCACAAGCTTTTTTCTTCCTCAGTCGATCGAAACGCCCATTCTGGTACTTACAGCCAAAATCGGGATCTGAAAATATTTTAGAGTCTGGAGTCAGGCTCAATCGCCTCAATCTTTTAAGAAAAAACATAAAATATGCAAGGCTGGATATAGAACTTTTTGATTTACTAAAATCTCCGATTAATCGATCTACTTTAGTTACAGCAGTTGTTTCTAAATGGTTTCCTAGCAAAGTCAGGAAAATTCAAAATTTATTTCAAGTTCATTCCTTTCAAGAGATATGTTTTTCATTACGAGAGAGTGGAGCAATTTACTCAACTGAGATGAGTGATAAAGAAGTTAAAAAATTTGAAGATATTATTAGAGACACAATATTTAGAAAAAATATTGTTTCTTTATATAATCAGAGATGTGCCTTCTGTAAGCTGCGAATCATTAGTAGAGATAGCGGCGATATTGTTGACGGAGCACATATTAAGCCATTTTCTAGATTTAAAGACGATCATTATACAAACGGCCTAGCCCTTTGTAAAAATTATCATTAGGCATTTGATCATGGTTGGTTTAGCATTGATGATGATTACAGAATTATCGTTCCAGTCGATCGCATCATTGAAGAACCACCAACAGACTCAAAGCGAATGCAAGAGTTTCATGGTGAGTTGATTCACCTGCCGTCTGATAGTGATTTTTATCCCAATACCGGATCTCTACGATGGCATCGCGAACATTGGCAAATCGCTTAATTTTCTGAACCACCCATGTAAAGTTTTCTAAACTCTGCGGCGGCATCCGGGTTAATTTCCTCGATCGCTTCAATGATGCGGATAACAGTCTCAGATCCTGGATCGCGAATCTCATTTGCCCATCGGTAGACATTAGATGAGCCGATTCCCATCACTGCGGCCAGTTTTCCCTGACTAATGCCGTAGTTTTGCATCACTGTTTTCAGGACTCGTCCAGCCTTCCCCATACCTTACTTAGCGAATGGAGTGTCCAGCTTGGCAGGGGCAGCGTGGCCTTTTTTTGCCCCGTTTATTGCGATGACGGGATCTTTTGTAGCAGGAAGTACCACCGTCAGCAACATGATGTTCGGATTATTTCAGTTTGGAGTCGCCCAGCAAATTGGGGTATCTTCCTCTCTGATACTCGCCCTACAAGTAGCTGGAGCCGCGGCTGGAAACATGGTTGCGGTTTCCAATATTGTAGCAGCCGTTTCCACCGTTGGTCTGACCGGACATGAGGGACTCGTTCTCCGTAGAGTTTTGCCTGTCAATTTAATTTACTTAACTGCTGCAGGATTAATCGGCATTCTGGTGGCATTGGTGCTTCCTGATCAGTCGTAACAAGGCAAAAGTCAACACGCAGAAGGAACAGCGACTGTGCTGTCAACTCCACTAACGAACTTGTTTTTCCTTAAAGTGCCCTGTACACTGAGAAGCAAATTTAACCCCTGAAAAATCAAGAAGATCTGGAGGCCAAACTCGATGAACGTGACGGCTTTCTTCAACAATTCCCAGGCTCAATTTAAAGAGTTCAGTGAATCCCAGCAAAAGCTGACCGAGTTGTGGAGTGAGTCTCAAAAACAATTTACCGAGTCCCAGAAGCAACTCTTTCAAATCTGGATGGATAGCTTTTCGGGGAAAGTGAGTCCGGCTGATTTCTCTACTAGCTTTGACACGCTACTGACCATCCAGCAAGAGATGATTAACTCAACCCTGAATGCTCAGAAAACAGCCCTTGAACTTGCAATAGAAACTCAAAAGCAATTGTGGGATAGCTATTTTCAAATCACTCGTAAAATGGCTCAGGTAACACCAAAATGAAAACTAAAGTGAAAACCAAAATCGCGATCGCGTGTCAGGGTGGTGGTGCCCATGCAGCCTTTACAGCAGGAGCCTTACAGGCCCTGTTTGAAGAAGGTGTCCATGAAAAGTTTAATATTGTCAGCTTAAGTGGGACTTCCGGTGGGGCACTGGCGGCAATCCTGGCCTGGTATGCCTTAAAGAAAGGGGAGCAGCCCGTTTGGAAGCGATTGAGCGATTTTTGGCAAGACAATACGGCTCAATCTCCCCAGGAGAAGTTTTTTAACGACTTTGCGATCAAAACACTGGAGTATACCAGCAAGGGAATCCTACCTCAGTTCAACATTCCTCCTACCTCTCCTTTGTTAAAAAGCTGGATGTCGTTTGCCACACTTGAGTTGCGCAGCCGTTTCACTAACTTTCAGGAACTGTTAGAAACGCATATTGACTTTAAGGAAATTGCCTCTTGGGGGCCGCTTACTGAACCTCCGATTTTGTTGCTGGGAGCCAGCAACATTCGGACTGGCAAGCTGTGGATGTTTAACTCATCCCATGAAGTGATTAAGGTCGAGCATGTGCTGGCCTCCTGTGCCATTCCTAACCTGTTTCCATCCGTGCAGATTGGCCCGAATGCTTACTGGGATGGCATTTTTTCAGATAATCCCCCGATTACTGAATTGCTGGATCCGAGTGATGTGGGAACTAATCTGCCTCAAGAAATTTGGGTGATTAAGCTGAATCCTACCTGCAGAGAAAGCATTCCAGTGGCAGCAGATGACATCCTGGATCGACGGAATGAATTGGAGGGTAATATTTCTTTATTTCAGAGTCTGCGCAGCATTGAAAGGCTAAATGACTTGTTGATGAAAGGAGCCTATAAGGAAGAGTTTCTGGATGAACTAGGGCTGCGGGAACCCGTCAAAATTCCGCGATCGTTCATTGATTTGGAAGACAAACCTTACTACATTCCGTTTATCGAAATGTCTCCAAAGCTACAAATTAGTTTGAACTAGGAAAGCAAACTCGATCGCAACCCAGAGAGGATTCACCAATTGATTGAAGATGGCAAACAACAGGCGCGAAAATTTTTAGCCGCACGTTCCTAGTTTCACGTGGATGGCTGTCATAACGCTGAATTGGCGAATCTAGCGTTATCTACGGAGGCAATCAGGAGGTGAAAAAATATTGAGTGGTTCTGCTTTAGCAACAGAAATGGAAACATCATCTGTAATGATAATGTCCTTATCCAGGACACGCTATTAAGGGTATGAACCGGGGTCTTTCAACTACCCTCTAAGGTAATTTCAAAGGCACCACTTCGAACCGTCCGGGAATGCCTAAATCGTATTGCAGTAGGGGTGGCAGTTTTGCAGAGGCAACAGGAGTAAAGCCCAGTCGGTTGTAAAACTTAACTAAATTGGGCATACAGCTAAGGTATAAGGGCCGAGTGGCCTGTTGTCCTAAATGCTTCACCAGATAAGACCCTAACCCCCGACTGCGCCAATGGGGAACAACGTACACGTCATGTAAAGCGGAATACCGACTGTGGCGGCGAAGTTTAGCACAGGCAATAATGGTTTGCTCGTGTTCGATCACCCAAAAATTTTGCCAGTCGTCATTCCAGGTAAAAAGCAGGGCGATGAAGCCCCCGATCGCTAGTACGATCGCAGGGCCTGCCAGGAGATGCAGTAAGACTCCCGGCCCAATCAGCAGCACCAGACAGAGTCCTCCCAAGACAAGAAATATCCATACCACCCACTTCATCAACACATCCCTAGTAGATGGCGGGGGTAATACTTCTTGTCTAAAGTCATCTAGCAAACGTCGGATTAAGTATCGATCCGGGGAGCGAGCGGGACGAAGGATGCAGTGTGGAGGCAGAACACGGGTTTTGGTCATGGGCAGGAGAGAAGGGACAAAAACATAGTCAACCGGATGAAACACCTGGATCGAGCATTAGCCCCATACGATGCTAATCGATCCAACGGAATTTGGGAGAACGAAGATCAACTAAGTTCAGCTAGAGAACGGTCGTTTTCCGATCAGAGAAACTACAGTTCTTGACTTGGACAAGGTTTAAAGGGGATTTCTAGAATAAACGAACACGAACAGTTTGTATTGGCAGGGTAAGTCGTTACTCTAGAGAAAGGTTTCTGTTGCTCACAATACTGGCTCAAAAGAGTTACTTCCACTACCCACCATTCAACCCTTTTAACGCAGTTAGATCTATGGTTTCTACCCCATTAACGCCACTTCCAGTCGATACATCCCGAATTCGTCTAGCTATTCAGGCTTTTCAGCCACAGATTGTAGCCTGGCGGCGGCGGCTCCACCAAAAGCCGGAACTGGGATTTCGGGAATTTCTCACCTCGGAATTCGTCGCTCAAAAACTACAGGAATGGGGGATAGAACACCAGACCGGGATTGCCAAAACTGGAATTCTGGCTACGATTTATGGCGATCGCCCTGGCCCTGTGTTTGCCCTCCGCTGTGATATGGATGCTCTGCCGATTCAGGAGGAGAATGAAGTTCCTTACAAATCTCAACATGATGGGGTGATGCATGCCTGCGGTCATGATGGCCACACGGCGATCGCGCTGGGTACTGCTTATTATCTATCCCGCCATACTCATAATTTTGCTGGTACCGTCAAAATCATTTTTCAGCCTGCCGAAGAAGGGTTGGGGGGGGCAGAACCCATGATTGCTGCAGGGGTACTGAAAAATCCCGATGTGGAGGCAATCGTGGGATTACACCTCTGGAACGTCTTACCCCTTGGTACCATTGGAGTTCGCACTGGGCCACTCATGGCTGCCGTGGAATGTTTTGATCTGGTAATTCATGGTTGGGGGGGACACGGCGCGATCCCGCAACAAACGATCGACTCAGTAGTGGTCGGTGCTCAAGTTGTCAATGCGTTGCAAACGATCGTGGCTCGCAATGTTAATCCCATTGATTCCGCTGTTGTGACCGTTGGTGAATTTCACGCTGGAACAGCCCATAACATCATTGCTGATTCTGCTCGCATGACCGGGACAGTGCGCTACTTTAATCCCACCTACAAAGGGTATTTTGAACAACGGATGGAACAGATCATCAAAGGCGTGTGTGACAGCCATGGTGCCCGGTATGAACTGAATTACTGGGAACTCTATCCTCCGGTGATTAATGATTCCACTATTGCTAAATTGGTGCGTTCCATCGCTGAAGACGTGGTGGAATCCCCGTTAGGGGTTGTACCTGAGTGCCAGACGATGGGCGGTGAAGATATGTCTTTCTTCCTGCAAAAAGTTCCTGGCTGTTATTTCTTCTTAGGGTCAGCCAACGCCGAAAAAGGACTGGCCTATCCCCACCACCATCCCCGCTTTGATTTTGATGAAACGGCTCTGGGCATGGGAGTAGAAATGTTTGTGCGATGTGTGGAAAAGTTTTGTCGGTAACTCCCATGTTATGGACTACATGGGATTACCCTCCGGGTTTGTCATTCTTGACGTACTCTGTCTTGGTCGTTAAGCATTCGCCCATTGGACCAGACTCATCCACGTCTGTTTCTAATCGCTGCCAGAGCAGTTTGCCATCGGATAGTTCGCTATAAATGCTGCCCAGGCTGAGTTTTTGGCCTGTGGCATCGATATAGTATCCATCTGTTCGCCGCGATACGCTGCTAACCACAATTTTAGAGGGTCCTTTAGCCGAGTTGGGAGGGCCATTTACCAATTTAATGCAGAGCCGATCGCCACTTTTGCCAATCTCTCTACGGGATGCCGTGAACTGGGGATTGGTAGTGTAGTACACCCCCGGCTGGGACTGCGTTCAGAAGGAACTTCTCCCAACCCTGCTTCCCGATCTGGTTGATTGGGCACCATCCGGGTAGGAGCCACCTGCTTAGGCGGAGGTAGCGTTTTAGTTGAATTACGGGCAGTGGCCAGATTCGTTTTCGTTTGAGCAGTGGATGAGGCGGATGGAGAAGAGCGATTTGGTTTTTGTAACCCTAAATAACCAATTACTCCTGCACAGATTACAGCGCCTGTTAGACCTGCGATCGCCAGGATTTTAGCAGGTTGCTGACTCTCCGCGGCAACCAGGGGCTGGTGCCCCTGTCATTCCTGGGGATTTCAGTTTGTAAGACAGGAACAGTTCTTGTAACTAATTCTTGCTTTTGAGTTTGGTTGGAGGAATTTGAATCATCGCCGTAGAGAGTGAGGGATCCACTCGCAAACGGGGATTTTGAGGAGGTTTAAGGAACGGCGATTCAGTTTGGGAAGGGTATCTTTTAGCAGCAGATAGAGATGCTCGACGTGGCATTTTGATACTTGCTGAGTGTTTGCAGGCCATCTAGCAAGGTACAGGTAAAGGAGCCATGTTTGAGGCCATCGAGTTTACGGGAGATTTGACCATAATCAGAGGAGAAGAGGGTGATCACGCCGCTGGGATCCGTGCCAAAGCCTTGCCCAAACTGTTGAGTTTCAGTATGGCAGGCATCCAGCACAAGTACGATCTTTTCTGTTCCACTGTTCTGCAGGTACTGGGTAATAGAGTCGATGGACAGGGCTGTACTGTCTGCAAAGTCGGGGTGCCCATCGGCAGGCATTAAGTAGTCCTAGTTGCCGTAATGCCAACCGTGCCCGATGAAGAAAAACCACAATGTATCTTGACATTCTCCCCGTACCTAAAGGTAGGGGATTCTTTCCACTGCACATCGCTACCGCTCGTGGATAGCCAGCACAAGGCTACACTGGAGATGCGCTGAATACCGCACTCCAATGGGGGATGCCATCGCCCCGACTACTGGAACATCGAAACATTCCAGATACTTTCGACGAATGTTGATTGATCCAACAGCGTCTCGGTGAAACTGAAAGCCGCAACTACACTTGTAGAGGCGGTTTTTCGGTTTATACCGTTTGCCACAAGCAGGGCAAGTCTGAGACGTATATCGCTCATCCTGCAACTCAACTTTCATACCCAATCGTTCAGCTTTGTACGTAAGCATCTGTCGAGTTTGACCATGCAGCATTTGATGGATCTTTTGATTCGCTTTCTTGCCGTAATCAACCGACTTCCGAATATCTCGAATGTCGCCAATCTCACAGGATATTGGCTATTTGAATTTACTGATCAACGGGATGCTTATCCGATCGAGCCGTGGTATCTCGGTTTATCTCAGGGGCGGGTCGTTTTTTCGGGAAATCAACAGATTTCCTGGAGGGAGTTTCTGAAGACACTGCAACGCTATGTTGCTCGTCTAAATAGTACGGATGTAAAGCAGATTATCCTGACTTTGGAGCAACAATTTGCTCAAGCAGAACAGGATGCACAATCCAATCTATTTCTTGCTCTGCTACAGAAACTATACCACTTCAACTTAATTAATTCAGAGGAATTAGAACAGGCATTACAGCTAAAAATCCTGGCGGATTTTGATAGTTATTTACTTCAATATTCAGGGCAGGCAAAATTTCTACCCTTTTCTCAGTTAGAAATTCAAGCTCCAATTCTGGGATTTGCAATCCAGGATTTACTGGTTAAAGTCCTGAGTGGTGCAGAAAACTTTTTTGAGTCTCATGATGGATAACCTGAACGACCAAAACAGCGCCTGAAACCCCTTGCCCTCGTTCGTTCGCCCGATAAAACTCAAGATCGCTGTCTCGGTGAGAATCCTTGATTTATAGGGGTTTCAGGAGTTTTCTGCACCACCAAGGGTTAAAGCCAAAGAACGGCAACCTTAGTGGTGCAGAAAAGTGCTGAAAGTATTGGTATAGGGGAAGTCTCATCCGAG
>NZ_JBRAGO010000013.1:0-57468 GCF_052746595.1 Leptodesmis sp. | reverse complement strand
TAACGGTTAAGGGATTGGGCAGCTATGACCATGTGCAAACCTACGACATTGAGGTAGAAGAAGCCCATTGTTTTTACTGTGATGGCTACCTAACTCATAACAGTGCGGGGATGCGTCAGGGGAACAGTGAGGATGCGGCGTTTGCAGTTGCCAAGGATAATCTCTGGCAGCAGGATGCAAATGGCAACTGGCACATTGATCCAGAGCGGGATGCTCTGCGGATGGCGAACCATACACGGGTGTATCATCACAAGCCGACGGAGCAGGAATGTATTGATGCGGTGCGGAAACAATTCTACTCCGGGGAAGGGGCGATTCAGTATGCTCCAGAAGCGATCGCCCGCTCCAACTCTGACCTGCTCAACACTCCGGAACTCAAGGCTGAATTTTTGCAGGCTTACAATCAAGGAAGTGCGGATGCTTGGTTACGTAGCTCTCATCCAGAGATGACAGTGGATGAATTGAAGCATCGGCTGGGTCGATATGGATTAAATCCCTGCGGAGAAATATTGGGTGAAGATTTCCACTGTAACTTATCTGAGATTCATCTGAACCAAATTGATCCTCGGAACATGAAGGATCAGGAGTCGGCATTTACGGCAGGTGCGCTGTCGGTTGCGGCACTGCTGAACCATCACTTTACGGAACCGCGTTATCAAAAATCTCGGGATCTGGATCCGATCGTCGGCGTTTCCTTCACCGGACTCTTCGACTTTTTTGTTCATGCCTTCGGAGTCGAGTGGCTGCACTGGTGGGAAGCCGGACGACCTGATACCGTCACTGGCTTGAAGTTTAAGCAGCGGGAACAGGAATACCTTAGCTACTGGAAAGAGATTGTGCATCGGGTGGTGTGGGACTACTGCGATCGCCACGGCCTCAAGCGCCCCAATCGCTGTACGACCGTGCAACCTGCAGGCACCAAATCTCTGCTCACGGGAGCCAGTCCAGGATGGCATCCGCCCAAAGCGCAACGGTTCATTCGCCGGATTACCTTCCGGAAGAACGATCCGGTGGCTCTGGCCTGCATCGATTACGGTTACAACGTGGTTCCCTCCCAGTCAGATAAAGATGAGCAGGGCAATTTGCTCAATGATCCCTTTGATTCCCGCTGTACCGAATGGCTAGTGGAAATTCCCGTAGAAGTCTCCTGGGCCAACCTGCCGGGAGCCGACACGATCGCCATCGAAAAATTCTCTGCCCTGGCTCAGTTTGATTTCTATATGCAGGTGCAGAAGTATTACACGGCTCACAACACCAGCGCCACAATCGAACTGACGGAAGCCGAAGTGGAACCCCTGGCCCACCGGATTTATCAAGCGATCGCTAACGATGAAGGTTACATCAGTGCGGCACTGCTGGCCCGGTTTGATGCCCCCTTCCCGCGGCTGCCCTTTGAGAAGATCAACAAAGCAACGTTCGATCGCCTACAACAAGAGGTGCAAACCCGTCAACGCACGAGTGACTTCTATGCGGCGCTCAGTCGCTATGACATGGGTTTTAGTGTGGCGGAAGGGCCGGCCGGATGCGATAGCGACAAGTGTATGCTGCCGGACACGAAAGCGTGATGATGAGGATGATGGGACGAAGCAATCATCTGATTACTGCTTGCGTCTCATCTTACCCTTATCCCCTTACCTGCTCTACCTGTTCAAAGCCCCGATCGCACCACGGCTTCAGGTGAAAAGGAGAACTTCAGAAGATCATTTAATCGGGGATCGGCAAAGTTGGGAATGACTAGAGTAGCCCCTAGCTTGTAAAGCACATCTGGTGGGTGGGTAGATGCAATCCCCACCGTTAGAATTCCAGCCGCAACAGCAGAACGGACTCCTGACGGGGAGTCTTCAAAGGCGATCGCGCCTGCTGCAGGTAGCCCCAATCGCTCCAATGCCACCTGATAAGGCAGGGGATCAGGCTTACCTCGTGCCAATGCTTCTGCCAGAATCACAGTTTCAAACTGGTTCCTGAGTCCTAAAACATCTAGCATAAATTCAGCATTTTCAGCAGGAGCATTAGTGACAACAGCCTGTTTCAAGTGCTGTTCTGTTGCCCAGGTGAGCAGGTCTGACAAACCTGCCATCGGTTTCAGTTCTCCCACTGCTCGTCTGCGAAATTCTGCTTCCTTCTGCCAACTGAGTTGCTCGCCGGCCTCTGGAGATAACTCAGGTAGCAAATCCCCGACGATCACCGCATTTAATCGACCGCTGAAGTGCTGCTCATAGAAGGCACGATCGATGTTCAGGCCGTACTGTTGCAGGATATCTTTCCAGGTGCGGAAATGGATTGGGTCAGTATCAGCCAGCGTGCCATCCAGGTCAAATAACAGTGCAGTCAGCATGACATCTTCCAGGTACGTTTGAGTCCACTTTAGCAGGGAGCATGAAGAAATGTAACTATCCTTTTACGCCACTGCTTGCTTCAGTCGGTACTACATACCGCTGCATGAGCACGAAAAACAACAGGATGGGGGCGATCGAAATCACCGATCCTGCTGCGATCAACCGCCAGTCCAGGGAGAAGGTGCCCGCTAAGGTAGCGACTCCTAAGGGTAAGGTGTAGTATTCAGGCCGATCCAGAATAATTAGAGGCCAGAGAAAATCGCTCCAGGAGCCAATAAAGACGAAGATGGCTAAGGTTACGAGTGCCGGACGAATGGAAGGAAGCATGACATACCACCAGATGCCTAATTCAGTACAGCCATCAATTCGGGCGGCTTCTTCCAACTCTTTGGGAACTCCCTGAAACGCCTGTCGTAATAGGAAGATCCCAAAGGCAGACGCGATCGCGGGGAAAATCAGCCCCAGATAGGTATTCCGCAATCCCAGTTGTACTGCCAGGATGTAGAGCGGAATCATGACAATCTGAAACGGAATCATGATTGTCGCCACAATCGCTGTAAAGATCGCATCTTTACCCTTGAAATCTAATCGGGCCAGCGGATAGGCGGCCAGGGAACAGAACAGCAGATTCAGCACAACGGTCAATACAGACACAATCACACTGTTCACCAGATAACGCCCAAAGGGATGCGTCTTCCAAACCGTGGCAAAGTTCTGCAGTGTGGGCTGACTAGGCAGGAACTGGGGCGGAAACTGAAAAATGTCTTCCGCTGGCGATTTCAGCGAGGTGCTGATCAGCCAGACTAGCGGAATGAGCATCGCAACAGCGATCGCTCCCAGCAGGGCATAGGTCCACACTTTACGCCAGACGGGGGACAGGGATTTGTGCTGCATAGAACAAGGCAATACAGATGCTAGGATTCTTGCATATTTCTTAATCTCGATCGCCTCGCCTGTAATATTTTAGACGGCGTTTTAAAAGTATCTGGCGGTTGTTAAAACCGCGACTACACTCACCAAATCTGCCGACGCAGACTCAGTAAAATCAAGCTTTTCAGTAACCTGCGTCGGCAGGTTTTCTCCGGATAGCCGCGACTGCGGTCGCCAGGGTGATTAGAAACCCTGGTAATACAAGCTTACCAAACTGAGAAAATTTCCAGGCTGAAGTGGGGCCTATTCTGGGACTACCCTCTTGCTGTCCCTGGCTTGTTTCAGCAAATCATTATTCCCGTGGCTAAGGTGATGGAAGAGCGATAAATTGAGAACAAACAACCACGGCTGGATTTATGAAATCCTCTGCTATTCCCACATTGACTCAACGGGTTACTCAACCTGTTCAGGAAACGCCTGCCCTGACTTTATCTCTGACGGCTGAAGAGCGGACACGATCACGCCATCGGTTTGAAACTGCCGAGGGGCAACCTGTTTACCTGCATCTGCCCCGGGGAACGGTATTGCAGAACGGGGATTGGTTGCGTCGGACGATGGAATAACTGTGCGGGTCGTGGCTAAACCTGAACCTGTGTTGACCGTTACGGCTGACTCCCCACTCGCCCTACTACAAGCGGCTTATCATCTCGGTAATCGCCACGTTTCCCTGGAGATTGCATCTACCTATTTGCGGCTTGCTCACGATCCCGTCTTACAGCATTTGTTAGAACATCGCGGCTTGCAGGTGATTGCAGAAATTCAGCCATTTCAGCCCGAAATCGGAGCCTATGGACATTCTCATTAAAAGTTGTTGGTCATTCATTGATGGAGGTCTGAGATTATCTCAACCAACTACCTGTTCATCCTCTCTCTTGTAAAGGATGCATAGTGGATGACAAATGACGAATGACCCACTTCCCTTCATCCCATGACCAATCCTTCAGCACTCCTCCACCTGTTACAACTAGCCAGTCCAGCTTTACCTGTAGGAGCTTATAGCTATTCAGAGGGGTTGGAATCACTAGTAGACAGGGGGCAGGTCAACAATCTGGCAGCTTTAGAGCACTGGCTGATCCAGGAATTGAGATGTGGAGCGATTCGCTTGGAAGCGGCTGTGATGGTACGGGCATATCAGACTGTAACAACCCAAGATCGGGCTGCTTTAAGAACCTGGAACCAATGGCTATCAGCCGTACGAGAGACTGAAGAGTTACGTCTGCAAAGTTGGCAAATGGGCCGATCGCTGCTGCGTTTGCTTTGCGATTTAGAGCCATCTCTTCAATTTGATCCCGACTACCAGCGATTGCTACAAGAGGAGGGCTGCAATTTTGCGATCGCCTATGCGATCGGGGCGGCCACCTGGCAAATTGATATGCAGTCCGCCTTACTGGGTTATCTCCACAGTTGGGCCAGTAATTTAGTCAGTGCCGGAGTGAAGCTCATTCCATTAGGGCAAACGGCTGGGCAACAGCTGCTGTTGACTTTACAAGTTCCCTTACAAGCGGCGATCGACGACATTTTACGGCTGCCAGATGATGAATTAGACTCGTGTGGTTGGGGTTTGGCGCTGGCTAGTATGGCGCATGAATGCCAATACAGTCGCCTATTCCGGAGCTAGCATAGAACTGTTTAAGAAAACTAATCTGTTTGATTAGCTAAGATTAACGAAAGAAAAAGTTAAGAAAATCTAACTTGCCTTTACATTGCTTTACCTTGTGAAAGTGGATTTTGTCATTGGGCTAATAGGTAACGCTCTGGCTGTAACTAAACAGTACTGAAAACTATTGACAGTAACCGTAGATTACTGTCAGTCTTTTGTAAATTCCTTTTTAAGATTAAAACTGAATACCTATAAATTTGTCAGGATGCAGAGATTAAGTCCGGAAGAAATTATTAGTCAATATCAAGCAGGAAAACGGGATTTTAGAGGGGTAGACCTGAGTGGCGGGTATTTATTTGAAGCCAATCTGGCCCAGGCGGATTTAGCGAATAGCGATCTATCCAATAGCCACTTACCCTACGCCAATTTAAGTCAGGTCGATTTTCAATCCGCTATCTTACACAATGCTGAATTGAGTGATTGTGAGTTATATCAGGTGAATTTATCCAAAGCGGATCTTCAAGGAGCAAATCTATCCAGGGCAAACTTACGCTTTGCCAATCTTTCGGGGGCTGACCTGACCAATGCTAATTTGCAAGGCGCAGATCTGTGTTATGCCAACCTTGCCTGTTGCGATCTACACCGTGCCAACCTGAACAGAGCGAATTTGGAAGGAGCGAATTTAGCCGAAGCTGAATTAGAGGGAGCAAGCTTTTTTCGAGCGCAGAATGTTAACCTCACAGGGGCTCGAGTCAGCCAGACAACAGTTCTTCCAGACGGATATCGCCACGACGGTGAGCAACCCTAAAACCCTAAAACTTATACCTATTTTTCTTCGTCTCTATAAAATCTGACTTATCGTAATGGATATGAGGTATTAGTTCTATCAAGGCCAATGAGTCTTGTCTGAAGTGCTCTTACCGAACTGAAACCCAAACTATCTTGAATATGAACAGGAGGGGGGAGCCATGAAAACTGCGAATCCCACGGTCAAGAACCTGATCAAAATCTTGATCGGAGCAGCCTGGATTGATGGCAAGATTCAACCGGAGGAACGAGAGTATTTACACCGGATTGCGAAAGGAAAAGGGGTAGACCAGGAACCAGATATTTATCCCTTGCTGTATGAATTGAAAGGGGTTTCCCAAGCCGAATGCTATGCCTGGTTAAAAGATTATTTGGGCGATCGGCCTACATCTGAAGCCTGTCAGCAGCTATTGGAAGCCATCAGTGCCTTAATTTATAGCGATGGCTGCGTAGACAGCGAGGAAGCTAAACTGTTGCAAACCCTGCAGATGATCGATCCTGCTAACAAAAACCCTGAACAGGCCAGTAACACGATGATCACAGCCATTCGCAATCTCTACCAGCGCTGGGTTTCTAAACTGGAATAGCCTGATCAGGCCATCACCTTAAAACCCCTCCCCGTTTCGGAGAGGGGATCTCATCGAAGCCTGTTTGCCTACCAGTGCAGGGAGGCGGGGAAGGGCTGATCTCACATCCAGGAAACTACCCCAATGACCAGGGACAGCCCCATCCAAGGGTTACTGTTACCGATTGACTTCCCTATACACCAGGATTCTTTCCATCCACCTCTGGAATGAAGTCGGGGCGTTTTTTATCTTCCCAACCTACAGGCCGTTTGGAGTTGTACCAGGCGATCGAGCCGATACTGACCGCTGCAATAAAGCCGATCACATAAACTGCCGTAAATGCATAGGGAAAATGGGGGCCTGTAGATTCAGTCACTGCCATGAGTAGGTTCATTACGCAACTCCTTCAAATATTTAACTTTTTGACGAATAATGAACAGGATAGAGGGTTGAGCCAGGTGATTTCATCCGCAACGAGATGGAACCCCGACTCCTCCACCCGGAAGATAATCATCCTTTAACATCTAAACTTTCTTCAACCTATGGCCTCAACATACTCTTTTGACATTGTGAGCGATTTCGATCGTCAGGAACTGGTGAACGCTTTAGACCAGGCTCAACGGGAAATTCAAAGCCGATACGACCTGAAAGATACCAAAACCACTGTGGAATTGGGTGATAAAAGCATCATTATCAACACTGATAGTGAATTTACTTTGGATGCCGTCAATTGCCTGATTCAAACCAAGGCGGTTAAGCGCAACCTGTCCCTCAAAATTTTTGATTATGGAAAGGTAGAAACGGCCAGCGGCAACCGGGTACGTCAGGAAATTACATTACGGAAGGGAATCAGCCAGGAACTAGCCAAACAAATTACGAAGCTGATTCGAGATGAATTTAAAAAAGTGCAGGGGTCGATTCAGGGAGATGCAGTGCGGGTGACGGCAAAATCGAAAGATGATCTGCAAGCAGTGATTCAGCGTTTGAAGCAGGAAGATTATCCAGCCGCTCTGCAATTTACAAATTATCGCTGATCGGAGCGATCGCTAGAGGCAGGGGGTAGTTAGATTTCATGCCATTAGAGAAAGTCTCTTGCGATCGCAGGTTTAACAAAACTTTATTGGGGTATTGCAGGTGTCGTATACTACCCGTTGTGGTTAGCAGGAGTAAGAAATCGATGGCGGTGGCAGGGAGATCCCTGACGGCTTCAAAAGAATTGATGCGTCCTCCGGAGGAGTTTTTTAATCCCACATTGCTCATGTTTTTGGCAGCAGTGGCGATCGCAACTATCTCTACCGTCGGCTTTTTTCGCTGGCATTGGGTTGACTGGTGCTGCTTCATCATGAATGTGATTGCCCTCCACATGGTGGGGACGGTGATTCACGATGCCTGCCACAATGCGGCCCACCGCAACCGTATTATTAATGCCCTGTTGGGGCATGGTAGCGCTTTGATGTTGGGCTTCTCCTTTCCCGTCTTTACACGGGTGCATATGCAACACCATGCCAATGTTAATGATCCCAAAAACGATCCGGATCATGTGGTATCTACCTTAGGTCCGCTCTGGCTGATTAATGCCCGCTTTTTCTATCACGAAATTTTCTTTTTTCAGCGGCGTCTCTGGCGCAAATTTGAGCTGCTAGAGTGGCTTATTGGACGGGCGATCGTTGGCCTGATTGTGTATCTAGGGGCGCAGTACGGCTTTCTGGGGTATGTGTTTAACTTCTGGTTTGTGCCCCTAGCGATTGTTGGGCTGATGCTGGGCCTGTTTTTTGATTACCTGCCACATCGTCCGTTTCAGGAACGCGATCGCTGGCTCAATGCCCGCGTTTATCCCAGTCGCATCCTTAACCTGCTGATCGGTGGCCAAAATTATCACCTGATCCATCACCTGTGGCCCTCCATTCCCTGGTACAAGTACCAGGAGGCTTATTATCAGGTAAAACCCTTGCTAGATGAAAAAGGCTCCCATCAGTCCCTCGGTATTCTGAAAAGCCCAAAAGATTTTTTCGGCTTTCTCTACGATATCCTGATTGGTATTCGTTTCTCTCGCACTCAAGATTCAGAGCGCTTGTCAAAAACTGAAGAAGCTGCAGAAGCCAATCCTGGCTCTGTGGTAGGGGGGCAGTCCTCTGAAGTCATTTCCACTCAAGTTGAGTCTGACCCTTCAGAGGAGACTCTCGCTGCTTAGGAACAGGAATGCTCAAGGAATGCGTCCGTTCTCCCTGGTAAAATAGGACGGTTGTGTTGGGCGACACGAACGTTGATTGAGCGGTATACCCTGCCCGAAATGGGCGAATTGTGGACGGATACTTACAAATTGAAGACCTGGCTGCAAGTTGAAATTGCAGTCTGTGAAGCACAGGCCGAATTAGGTTATATTCCTGCTGAGGCAGTGGCAGAAATTAAGGCCAAGGCGAACTTTGACCCGCAACGGGTGCTGGAAATTGAGAAAGAAGTTAAGCACGATGTCATTGCCTTTCTCACCAATGTGAATGAATACGTGGGAGATGCGGGTCGCTATATCCATCTGGGAATGACCAGTTCAGATATGTTAGATACAGCTCTGGCGCTGCAAATGGTAGCCAGTCTGGATGTCATCATGAGTCAATTGGAAGCGCTGATTCAGGCTATTCGCTACCAGGCCCAGCAGCATCGCAATACAGTGATGATTGGCCGATCGCATGGCATTCATGCAGAACCAATTACCTTTGGCTTCAAGTTAGCAGGGTGGTTGGCGGAGGTGTTGCGGCACCGCGATCGCCTGTGTTACCTGCAACAAGAAATTGCGGTGGGCAAAATTTCTGGTGCAGTAGGAACTTACGCCAATATTGATCCTCAGATTGAGGCGATTGCCTGTCAAAAATTGGGCTTGCAGCCAGATTGTGCCTCGACTCAGGTGATTTCCCGCGATCGTCACGCCAACTTCTTTAATGGGCTGGCCCTACTGACGGCTTCGATTGAACGGTTCGCTGTCGAAATTCGCAATCTGCAACGTACCGATGTCCTGGAGGTAGAGGAATTCTTTTCTAAAGGGCAAAAAGGCTCCTCTGCCATGCCCCACAAACGCAATCCGATTCGCTCCGAGCGGTTAACTGGAATGGCCCGTCTGGTGCGAGGCTATGCCGTATCAGGAGTTGAAAACGTAGCTCTCTGGCACGAGCGTGATATTTCCCACAGTTCTGTCGAACGAGTTGCTCTGCCCGATGCCTGTATTCTTACCCACTTCATGCTGGTAGAGATTACGGATTTAGTGAAGCATCTACTGGTCTATCCCGACAATATGGCCCGCAATATGAATGTGTATGGTGGTGTGATATTCAGTCAACGAGTGATGCTAGCTCTGGTGGAAAAGGGACTGAAGCGGGAGGAGGCGTATGAGATCGTCCAATCCTGTGCTCATGCTGCCTGGAATAAAGACGATGGCAATTTCCGATCTCTGATTGAACGTGATCCTCGCGTGACTGCAAAACTCTCCCCTGAAGAAATTGCCATCTGCTTTGATCCCCAACTCCACCTGCGAAACCTCGATCAAATCTATCAACGCTTAGGGATTTAGCTGCAATGCGCTACGCAATTGTCATGGAACAGGGAAAGACGAGCTATGGTGCTTACAGTTTGTAGCCATATTAAAGCATCTTGAAGTTCTGACCATAAACTAAAACCGGGTGGACACTTAACGAAAAGTCTCCACCCTTATCACAGAGGTAGCCATTGATTCGGGATTATGCACTAAACAACACCGGAAAAGCGATCGAGTTGTTAAAATTCATAATCCTAGTGGTAACGGCAACCTTTAAGTTTTTTAAAGAATTAAGTTTAGCTATAGCGTCTCTTACGCCGAGCGACGACGGCTTTCCGTTTGCGCTTTTCCAGTGGAGTCTCAAAATGACGATGAGACCTCACATCTGCCAGGATTCCAGCTTTGGAAACCTGCCGCTTAAATCTCCGAAGGGCTGAATCAATTCCCTCGTTTTCGCCAAGAACTACCTGGGTCATCCGAAATGTTCTCTCCAATGAACTAATGGTGTTTCACTAATTTATCATTTCACTCCTGACCCCGGACAGGGGATCTGATCCTTTTGACCTTACCACTGACTGATAAATGAGAGATCAAGGGTACTAAAGTTGGTGCTTAAAGCTAAGTTTAGATGTTCCATGGCATAAATCAGCCATTGCACCGCTTCGCGCTTATAAGATTCGTAATGATTGAAGAGAATCGAGAAGCGTTTTTCTAAATGAGGCTTTACTTTACGACAAATCAGAATAATCTTCAGCAGTAGGCCAGTGGTTAAAGTTGGCCCAAGATTCGCCAGCAGATCAATAAACACGAAGTGGCTGGGTTGCTGAGAACTTTCAACGACCAAGAAGTTTAATAACTGGCTACAGGTTCTCACGAGTAAAAAATCATTCAGCTTTTGGGAGTTGCTTTCGGGTAGGGTATTTTTTAGCTGAGTATAGAGTTGATTGTTAAACTGGCGTTTTCCGTACTCTGGATCAACCGAAGCCGTGATGTATTGGTAGAGATCGTCCTTGAAGGATTGGAAAGAGGGGGTTTGAGCGCTATGAGTTAAGAAACACCTCGCTAGATCCCGATAGGTGTAAGAGCCTTGAGATTTACCTGCAAAGTGTTTCAGTGCTTTACAAAGTTCCTGATCGCTGAGGAGCGTGGGATTTTTGGCTGGTTGTAAGATGCGACTGGCAGTATCTAGAAGGTTACTCTGGGAGAGTTGCGATCGCCGCACCTGATACGTTACAAACTGCGACAGATCAATTTCGTACTTGCGTTGCGCTCGTGACTTCAGTTGCCGAATGGTTTGTTGTTGTTCATAGGTACTTCCTTCCGCCAGCAGGCAATGATCGTACAGGTAGGGATATCTGGGGATTAAGCTACTGAGCGGCTCCGTTCCGGCAGGACGATCGTTATCATGGGCTGCACTAATCACCTGTGCCAGTCGCCTCAAGGTGATGTACTGTTCAGTTTCAACAAAATCTTTGACAAGCTCTCGCAATCGTCGGGCGGACTTAGAACGGGCCAGATCCTTTACCGACCGAAAAGACGGCGTACTCTCAAATAGTTGAATCAATACTGGAATATAAGCCTGATACTGAGGACGGGCCTGCCAGCGGTTGATCAAGATATGACAACAGCGATTGAGGACAAAGCGGAACTCCTGATTGGCGGTCTTAAGCAGGACGATCGCATCAAGCGCCGCTGCAATCTCCTCATCTGGATATTCATTTCCTTCAATAAAGAGTAATCGAAAGCGATCTACCAACTGGCTGGGGGATTCAGATTGCACAAGCTGCAGCCAGTGATCGTATAGTTGCTGCTCCTCTTGTTCGATGTGTCTAGCGTAATGGGTTGTCCAAGTACTCACGGTGGTAGAAAATCCCAAAATTCAGGAATAGTAATTTTTGATACTTTGAACCTCCTGGATGTTGACCGTAAATAGCCCGGTTCCAATTCTAATAGGAAGTCAAACAATTATGAAGTGACGATGGGAGGCCTTATTTAAACTAAGGAGTGGCACTAGAAGTGCTTGAGAACTCGTACCACAAGGTAAAAATGATACTAATCAAAATCATAGTTGGCCAGGTGTGATTTTGGTCACTTACAAAAGTTGCTTTGCCGAATTTTTACTTTATTGGTTTACTGTAGAATGTATTTTTTCAGCGCCTATGTGCTTCTTCAAGGGAACCAAGATGCTTCCAGGTAATTTTCGGCTGCTTCACCAGGAAAACACATTGAAACCCTACTTGGATGACTTCACTTAACAGAAAATTTGCAGTGTTTTCCAGGACACCTTCAGTTGCCCTGCTTGTGATGCAGTTCAGGCTTGGAGAGTAATCAAACCCCTCAACCCTCAGTTTTTATAATTTCGTTGTGTCTGATAGATAATTTTTGCGATCATTTATTTTCGTTTTTTGGAGAAAAAAGGCTATTTTCAAGTTTAATATTATTACTGGATTTATTTATTGTCCTCGGTTTGAATCAAGCGACGTAAGTTGAGCACATCACTTAATTTTTTAATTTGAGTAAAGGTTCGTTCCAACTGAGCGTGATCTCGAATATCAATGCCAAGATCGATCACGGCGGTCTGATCGGGGAAGGTTCTTACTTGAGCATTGCGGATGTTGATGTTGTTGTCTGTCAGGCGGGAAAGAATATCTTTGAGAACCCCCACCCGATCGATCACTTCAATCTGAATATCAACAGGATAGGTTTGGGGACGACCCCCATCCTGAGTTTGCGGATTCCAACTGACGGGCACCAGCCGATCTCCAGGAATCTGCTCTACATTGGGGCAGCCCTGCCGATGAATGGAAATGCCGCGATTGCCTTTCGTGACTACGCCGATAATTGCTTCTCCCGGCACTGGGGTACAACAGCCGGCCAGATGGTAAAGCAACCCTTCAACTCCAGCGATCGGAGATTTGTTCGCTGGAGGTGCCAGTAACGCTTTGGCAGGGGTGGGTGGAGGAAGCAGCACTTGCGGATCGGGCGCGATCGGCTGCTGGGCTTTGACGGCTTCTCGTAGGCGGTTGACAGTAAGATTCAGCGTTACCTCGCCATATCCCAAAGCGGCCAACAAATCTTCCACGCTATGGTAATTACAGCGCTCTACTGTAGCCTGCATAGGAGCAGACTTCAGTAAGGCTTCAAACCCATTCTTGCCTAACTCTCGCTCCAGCATTTCCCGTCCGCGAGCAATATTTTCTTCTCGACACGATCGCTTATACCATTGGCGAATTCGGTTGCGGGCACCATTTGTAACTGTAAAGTTCAGCCAGTCCAAGCTGGGATGGGAGTTTTTCTGCGTCAGAATTTCAACAATGTCGCCATTCTTTAAGGGAGTGTCGAGAGTTACCATGCGGCCATTCACGCGAGCACCCGCACAGTGATTACCCACTTCAGTATGAATCCGGTAAGCAAAATCAACAGGGGTTGATCCGCGGCCTAAGGACACAACATCACCTTGAGGCGTAAAGACGTAAACCTCGCCATCAAACAGGTCATCTTTGATGCTTTCCAGGTACTCCTGAGCATCTTTCAGATCACTTTGCCAGTCCAGCAACTGCCGTAACCAGGTGAATTTTTCGTCTGTTTTGGTCAAGGGAGTGGCGGAATTTCCCGCTTCCTTATATTTCCAGTGGGCGGCAATCCCATATTCGGCAACGTGGTGCATTTCCAGGGTGCGAATTTGCACTTCCAGGGGTCTGCCCGTATTACCAAAGACGACGGTATGTAAAGACTGATAGCGGTTCGGTTTTGGCAGACCAATGTAATCTTTGAAGCGACCGGGAATGGGGCGGAACATATCATGCACGATCGCCAGCGCCCGATAACATTCCTCATTGGTCTGTACAATGATCCGGATGGCGGCGACATCATAGATTTCCTCGTACCCTTTCTGCTGCCGCTGCATTTTTTGGTAGATACCATAGAGATGCTTGGGGCGACCACTAATGTCGTTGACCTGAATCCCGACCTGTTCTAAGCGCTCCCGCATGGTGGCGACGGTGTTTTCTAACCGGGCTTCCCGATCGGCCCGTTTTTCCGCCACCAGGTCTTGAATCTCGCGGTAACTTTCCGGCTCCAGGTATTTGAAGGCAAGGTCTTCCAGTTCCCACTTAAAGCGACCAATCCCCAGACGGTTGGCCAGGGGTGCAAAAATTTCTCGAGTTTCCAGAGCAATCTGACGGCGCTTGGCATCAGGTAAATGCTCCAGGGTGCGCATATTATGCAGGCGATCGGCCAGCTTAACAACAATCACGCGAATATCCTGGGCCATTGCTAGGAACATGCGTCGGAAATTTTCGGCCTGTCGTTCTGTCTTGCTGGAAAAATTGAACTTGGAGAGTTTGGTCACCCCTTCCACCAGCAAGCGTACTTCCTTACCAAATCGCTCCTCTAATTCTTCTGGGGTAACTTCTGTGTCTTCCACCACGTCATGTAGGAGGCCTGCCGCAATCATGGCACTGCTACCGCCCAGATCTCGTAATAAGCCAGCAACGGCAACCGGATGAATAATGTAAGGTTCACCAGAAGCCCGGTATTGGCCTTGGTGAAGCTGATAAGCAAAGTCAAAGGCGCGGCAGATTAGATCTGCGTCCGCACGGAAATTTTCCGACTCACTACAGTCTGGAGATCCCAATCGGCTAGTCTGGCACTCTTGTAGCCAATCGGGGACAACAAATTCAGGAGTGGATACAGGAGCCGTGAGGTTCATGGTATTGAACGAAAAAGAAGGTGGAGGCTCTATTCGTATTATCTATTCGTATTAAAAGTATTGAAAGGTATTGGCTGATTTTACCTGTCAGGTGCTGATTTTTGATGAAGAAAATGAATATAAAGCCTGGTTAAGAAGGCGCTTACCCTGAGAAAACCGAGCTGCTAGTGTTAATTAATCTACATGGAGCCGCAAATTTGTAGCTTTGACAGTAAATTGACGTTCTCGAATCAGGCTGAATTATCCGAGAATTTCGCGAATTAACTTTTATTCGGATATCTTAGCAATACGGGCAAGCATTGCTACACCCGGCCAGGTCAATTTGGCGGTCTTATTCAATCAGGCCAGCAGGTGGAGTGATTTCAATCCGGTGCTGGGATAAGTCCACCACGGGTACGATCGCTTTGACAAAAGGAATCAAGACAGTCCTGGTTGATACTGTATCAGAGGTCTGATCCAGATTGCGTTGTACTTCCAGCAAATCATTACCTGCCGAAAGCACGTTGATCACGGTTCCAATCAGCATTTGAGAAGCCTGATCAAAGACTTCCAGGCCAATCAGATCCAGAATATAAAACTCGTCTTCTTCGAGTAAGGGGCGATCCTGTTCCGATACCAGAACTACACTGTTTCGTAATGCTTCTGCCTGATTGCGATCAGTGATGCCAGCAATCTGTACGACATACAGTCCTTTACCCTCTAGGTACCGCCCTTTCACCAGTTCGATCAGTTGGGGATCGGTAGCCCCCGGTGGTAATAGCCAGCGTTGTCCCGGTTCTAAAAAGCGCTCTGGAAAATCGGAACTGGAGTAAACTCGCACCTCCCCAGTTAATCCCTGAGCGCCGACAATTTTGCCAATTTCAATAAAGCCCGCCATCATGGTACCGTGATGTAAACTTGCTTGAGCAGGTCAGCAAGCCGTTGCATTCCGGTTTCAATCTCATTATCACTTCCGGTGAGGCTGATGCGGAGGCACTGCTGTTTGTGTGGCCAGTCTTCCCGTAATCCGGGGAAGAAGGTACTGCCCGGAACTACAATCACGCCCACCTGCTTCAGTTGCTGATACAACTCCCAATCCGGCAGGGGTAATTGATCCAGCCAGAGCCAGCAAAAGATCGATCCTTCTCCTCGATGCAAGAACCAGGGAATGTCCTTCGGCATGGCTTGATCCAACACTGACTCCACAAGTTGTACTTTCTTTTGATAGAAGGGACGAATCACGGTTTCAGCGATTTGGGCCAGGGCACCCGACGCGATCGCACGAGCTGCGATCGCCTGTCCGTAGCGGGGGGAGTGAATACAAAGGTTAGTCTGGAAGCATTCTAAAGTTTGAATCAGTTGCTCATCACCGATCGCAATCCCAATCCGTTCTCCTGGCAATCCGGCTTTGGAGAGGCTCATGCAGTGCAGAATATTGCCCCCAAACAACGGCTCCATGTCTACAAAATTGAGGGCCGGGAAGGGAGGCGCATAGGCGGAGTCAATCAATACCGGGATATCAAAGGGAGCCGCCAGATCAGCAATCTTTCTCACTTCGTCCTGGGTCAGTACATTCCCGGTTGGGTTGCAGGGACGCGAGAAGATGATACATCCCGTTTGTTCGTTAAGGTCTAGTTGACTGAAGTCGGGACGATATTTGAATCGATGAGCCGCTGCATCGATATCCAGAGTTGGCTGATAGGCAATCAAGGCCTCCGGAGTCAGGGTCACGCCACCGTAGCCTGTGTAGTCGGGACTGAGGGGCAACACAATTTTCTTTAAGTCGCCACTGGGGGTATAGCCTCCAAAGGCATTAGCGGCGTAGAAATAGAGGCTCTGGCTACCGGGAGTAATTAGGATGTTGCGATCGCTCAACTGTAACCCGTACCGCTGGTTAAAATCCTTGACGACAGCTTCAATCAGCGGTTGATAACCCTGGCTGGCTCCATAGCGGCAGACCACCTCGCTGTACTCCGGACTAGCTAACAAATTAGCCGTACAGTCTCGCCAAAGCTGCTCTACCTCTGGCAGAATCAAAGGATTACCTGCACTCAAATTGATAAAGGTTTTTCCCTGTCCTGCCCGTAAAGTTTCAATAATGTCTTTCATAATTGCCCGAACACCAGTCAGGCTAGACATATCACGGCCAATTTGACTTAGGGCAGGCTGCATAGTGTGGGGAGGATGGACTACTTCTCTAGAATGCCAAGCTTATCACGTCATCGTCTACTTGTTTGGGATCAAGGGAGGCGCATTGCAAAAGTTCTGTCCAGTAAGAACTTTTTTCATCCCTAAAGTCGCTTCAATTGAGGGCAGAGTAATTTCCTGTCCGAGCATTACAGTGATTAACTGAGCACACAGCAAGCTACACAAGCAACCTTTCAAGCAATATTTCTTTCAAGCAATATTTATGGTGAATTCCCTTTCTGCAACCCCCGCAATCCAACTGAGCAATAAGCTGCTCAGATCCTTAAAACGGTTGGTGGATCTGGCCTTTAACTATTGGTGGTGTTGGAATGCTGATCAGTCCCTGTTTGAACTGATCAATGCCGACGAGTGGCAACGCTGTGGCCATAATCCAGTGGCGCTTCTGGAAGCCGTTTCCTACGAGCGATTGACTCAGCTTGCCATCGATCCCTTCTATCTCAAACGTTTGCATCAAGTGGTGGAAGCCTTCGATCGCTACCAGGCTGGCAAAAATACCTGGGCCAGCCGTGTGGCTCCCCAACTCTCGCAAGACCAGCCCGTAGCCTACTTCTGTGCTGAATTTGGACTGCATGAATCTTTGCCTATTTACTCCGGGGGCTGGGCATTTTGGCGGGCGATCACCTTAAGTCTGCTTCTGATCTGGGTGTGCCGATGGTCGGGGTGGGGCTTTTGTATCGGCAAGGATATTTTCACCAGCGGCTCAACCGGGATGGCTGGCAGGAAGATTTTTACATCGATAATCCCTTTGAGCAGATGCCCCTGGAATTGATGAAAAATGAACAGGGTGAGCCGATCGTCATTGAAATTCTGGTCAGGCAGCGCACAGTCAAGGTGCAAATTTGGAAAGTGCAGATAGGGCGAGTGGATCTTTACCTGCTGGACACTGATCGATACGACAACGATCCTATCGATCGCTGGCTCATGGGCCACTTGTATGGCGGCAATCAGGAAACCCGGATTGCTCAAGAGGTGGTGTGCTGAGGATCGTTGGAGTACGGGCATTACAGGCATTAGGCATCGAACCCGGACTGTATCACTTAAATGAAGGTCGTGCCGCTTTTTGTTTGCTAGAAGTGGCTCGATTAGAAATTCAGAAAACGGGCCAGTCTTTCTACGACATTGAGGCTACCGTTCGCGATCGTTGCGTCTTCACCACTCACACTCCTGTCCCGGCAGGCCATGATGTCTTTTCTGCCGACTTAATGGATTCCTTCTTTGCCCACTATTGAAGACTACGATATGTACACCGCTCGTAAACTGGTGCAAGGCGTTGACATCTGGTTAAACAATCCTCGTCGTCCCCTGGAAGCGTCTGGCACCAGTGGGCAAAAGGTTTGCTTTAATGGT
This sequence comes from Leptodesmis sp., assembly GCF_052746595.1. Lineage (NCBI taxonomy): Bacteria > Bacillati > Cyanobacteriota > Cyanophyceae > Leptolyngbyales > Leptolyngbyaceae > Leptodesmis > Leptodesmis sp. The sequence goes on along the minus strand of NZ_JBRAGO010000013.1, from coordinate 39,461 downwards.
GGGATTAACTGCAGTGTCTTGGATGGCTGGTGGTGCGAAGGCTATCAAACGGATGCTCAGGGGAAAGGGATCAATGGCTAGGCGATCGGAGAAGATGCCCATACCAGCAATCAGGAATTGCAAGATAAAATCGATTCCAACTCTCTGTATCAACTTCTGGAAGAGGAAATTGTTCCGCTGTATTACGATCAGGACAGTGAAGGGATGCCTCACCGCTGGATCGCCATGATGAAAGCCTCGATCAAAACTAATGCTCCAGCTTTCAATACTCACCGGATGATTGCAGATTACGTCACTCGCATCTATGCGCCCGGTAGCAAGCTGGATGTTGGACGTAGTTTTGCCCAAGTACCCCTGTAAGAGGACGGGGATGGTAGATAGTGGATAGTAGATAGTTTTCTCTGTCCACTGTTCACTATCTACGATCACTCTGATGGTTGTTTGGGAAGCTGATTTTTATCGCCGTCCACTTAAGGATGAATCGGGCTATCCTTTATGGGAACTGGTGATTTGCGATGCAACGGATACTTTTCGATATTCCGCGTTTTGCCCTCAAGCTGAGGCTAGTGCTGACTGGTTGGCAGATCAATTGGGGCAACTGTTTGTCACAGGACAGCCTCAACCAACTTGTATCAAAACTTTCCGCCCAGCAACGTTGAGCTTGCTAGAAGCTGCCAGCCAGCCCTTGGGAATCTCAGTGGAAGGCACCCGATCAACTCCCACACTCAAACAGTATTTAAAGGAATTAGCTGAACAATATCCTGCCTTACCGGGTTATACCGGGCAATCCTATAACCCGATTGCCCTCGATCGCCCACCTCCACTGCCCCTCACTGAAACGTTATTGGGCCAACAATGGCGCTTTGCCTCTCTCCCTGCTGCCGATCTGGTGGATACCTTTACTGATCGCATGATTCCAGTCCTAAACATGCCTGAACCACTGTTACCCCTCAACCTAGGACTGGCTTCCACAACCCTAATTCCCGGAGTGGTAATCGATGGTGGCAGAAAATCATTGCCCCTTGCTCGCTGGATTCAAGAGGTACATCCCGTTTCCCTGAATTATGTGGCCGGCGCACCGGATGGCTTGATTTTGGAAGCGGGACTCGTCGATCGCTGGATTATCGCCACCTTTGAGGATCCGGAGGTTGCCACTGCCGCTGTTGAGTATGAGCGTCGCAAACAAGCGAGTCAAGGGCTGCACTTTCTCCTCATTCAACCCGATGATTCAGGTATGACCTACACTGGTTTCTGGCTACTAAGAAATGAAGGTGGCGTAACGGGATGATAACTGGTTAAGTGTTGAGTTTTAAGGTTTAAGTGTTGAGTTAACCCTGAACTACGAACTCAACACTTAAACCAACTCCAGCTAGAGAACGGTCGTTTTCCGATCAGAGAAACTCCGGCTCTGAACCTGGGCAAGGTTTAAAACTCGCAACTTCAAGCTTTCCCCTAGTTCGTCCGCGACTTTTGTGCAGACTGGAAGAGAATGTCTGGTTCTTCCAGGGAAGCGTAGTCCATGAAAGTGTCGGTGCAAGATCGGGAAGTGGTGAAGCGAGTCAGCACCTCCGGATGAATCGGGCTAATAGTACGAGTAATGGCGCTAGTGAAAAAGCTGAATTCGAGACTGCCCATCCGCAGGCGATCGCCATCTTTCAAGCGCTGGCGTTGGCGAATCCGGATTCCATTTACAAACGTGCCATTCATGCTGTTGAGATCGATGAGATAAAATCCTTCTTTGGGGGCATAAAGAACGACTGCATGGCGACGGGAGAGAGCACGATCGCGCAAAGGTAAGGCCGCTTCCCGGCTACGGCCGATTGTCCATACCCGTTGTGATTGAAATAAAGCTTGAGATTCTCGACCTAGCAAATTGGTAATGATATAGACTAGCCCACCCTGGATTACGCCCTGAATATAATAGTTCGGGCGGTAATCAACCCCTTGGCGTGGAGGGGAATCTAGAGTCTTGGCTTCTTCCTCTATAACGACTGTGGATGCTTTAGCTAGAGCAGCTTCTTCGCTGTCGTCGGTACTTGCAGACCGGCGATCGGGCTGAATCATGCCTCTTGCGACTGGAGAGCCATTGATCGATGATTGACCAGTCAATGGTATGAAAACCTGATCGGAACTTGATTCTGAGTGCATCCTGGTAACTCCCAGGACGTTCACGGGTGCGTCTAAGTCTCAAGCGTACCCCGTTGCCACCATCTATAAACGGGGCTTGTGGCACCATTTAAACCTGCAACCAGGATCTTTTAGACAAGGAAAAAGCCTTCGCTCAGCCCTCAACCCATTCTCCCAAATCCGAACTTCACAATGGCCTCTCTCACCCCTTCCCCACCTCCCCCGTCTCAATGGGATGTGATTATCATTGGCAGCGGCATCGGTGGCCTCATCGCTGGGGCTTTGCTGGCTCGCTATGGAAAACGGGTAATAGTCTGCGAAAGTCACAGCATTCCTGGAGGAGCCGCCCATAGCTTTACTCGCCAGGGATTCCATTTCGATTCTGGCCCCTCGTTCTATTGCGGATTGAGCGATCCAACCTCCTTAAATCCCCTACGGCAGGTGCTGGATGTGCTGGAAGAAAGCGTTCCTGCCATTCCCTACGACCCGCTTGGTCACTATCACTTCCCTGAAGCCACAATTCCCATCTACGGCAACTTAGAACGCTATCGATCGGCTGTGGCTCAACTGACACCCCAAGGAGCCACTGAATTAAAACGGTTAGAACAACGGCTACTGGGACTGTATGACGCATTAAAGGAAATTCCCCCGATCGCCTTGCGAGCCGACCTCTCGTTAATTCCTCTGCTGCTGACCCGCCACTTCCCAGCCCTGCTCAAACTGCTACCCCAACTTCCCAAAATTCAATCCTCGGTGGGTGATTTGATGCGAGATATGCAGGATCCCTGGATCCGGAAGCTCGTGGATCTGGAATGCTTCCTGCTTTCTGGGTTGAAGGCCGATGGCACCATTGCTCCAGAAATGGCTTTTATGTTGGGTGAACGATCGCGATCCGTAATTGATTATCCCGTGGGAGGGAGTGGTGCGATCGTGCAAGCATTGGTTCGAGGTTTAAAGAAATGGGGTGGTACCCTGCGGTTGAATGCCCATGTGGAGCAAATCCTGGTGGAATCTGGAACTGTTGCGGGAGTCCGCTTTCGCAATGGTGAGATGCTGCGTGCCCCGATCGTCATTTCCAATGCTACGGTCTGGGATACTTATACCCAGTTACTCAAACCATCCGATTTACCCGCCGCCTATCGATCGATAGCCTTACAAACTCCTGCTGTAGACAGCTTCATGCATCTTCATCTGGGAATTCGAGCCGACGGATTGGCGGGACTGACCGGGCATCATGTGGTTGTCCATGATTCTGAGCAGGACATCACTGCACCGGGTAATACCTGTATGATTTCCATTCCCTCTGTTTGGGATGCCAATCTGGCTCCGGCCAATCATCACGTTGTCCATGCTTATACTCTGGAACCGTTTACAGGTTGGCAACGGGATAATACCTACGAGACTCGCAAACGGCAAAAAGCAGAGCCGCTATTCCGGGCTTTAGAACGAGTGATTCCTGATATCCGCGATCGCTTAGTTCTAGAACTGATTGGCACTCCTCTCACCCATGCCTACTATCTACGTCGTTATCAGGGCACTTATGGGCCTGCGATCGCCGCTGGCAAAGGGATGTTTCCCAGTTGTCACACTCCCATTTCCGGTCTGTACCGAGTAGGTGACAGTACCCTGCCCGGAATTGGTGTTCCTGCAGTTGCGGCTTCTAGCATTCTGTGTGCGAATTCCTTGCGAGATAGGGAGTAGGGAATGGTTAACTTCTTAACAGACTACCCTGGTGAACTAGCTGCTCTGAGTGCCGCGTTGATCTGGGCTATTGCTTCCGTAATCTACACGGGAGTGGGACGGCAGTTGTCGCCACTGGTGTTGAATCTGGTCAAAGGATTGATTGCGATCGGCTTGCTCATTGCCACCTTGCTGCTGACGGGCAATCTGCTTCCGACTGTGAATCCTCGTTCCCTCGCCCTGCTGCTGCTCAGTGGTACCGTTGGCATTGGCTTTGGAGACACGGCTTACTTTGGAGCACTCAACTGCATTGGCCCGCGACGAACTCTGGTGCTTGAATCTTTGTCTCCACCGTTGGCTGCTGTCTTAGCCTTGATTTTTCTGCAAGAACAACTGCCGTCTGCCGGTTGGGTGGGAATTGTACTGACTGTGTTGGGTGTAACCTGGGTGGTGTTAGAGCGATCGCGAGAAGCCACAACCCCTGCCGTTCTTACTTTGCGGGGAATTGTGCTGGGATTGCTGGCCGCTGGAGGACAGGCTGGGGGGGCTGTAATGTCGAGAGCGGCTCTGGCAGGAACGGACATTAATCCCCTATGGAGTACGTTCATTCGATTAGTGGGCGGGGTTGTGATTCTGCTGCTCTGGCTGGGGGTACAGCGCCAGTCCATCCGAGTTTTGCAGCCGTTACGATCGCGACAACTGTTTGTGGTGGTGGCTGGAACTGCCTTCATTAGCACCTATTTGGGCATCTGGTTACAGCAACTGTCCCTCAAGTACGCTCCGGCAGGGGTAGCCCAATCTCTGAGTGCTACCAGTCCGTTATTTGTGATTCCCATTGCGGTGATTTTTGCTAGGGACAAAGTGAGTGTGCGGGCGGTATTGGGTGTGCTGGTGGCGATCGTGGGAGTCTGGCTACTATTCACTCGATAAGCGGTCGCACGAATTATGAAGATATGATGTAGTTTATCTCCCCTAAGCTGGTATTGAACTGGTCTAAACCTGCTCTTAATGTCGGCGTTGGCTTCTGATAAAGCAGTAATTTTACAGATTCCAGTATGAAAAATTTATTCACTTGGTTGCCCACATTAGCAGGGTCGCTAGCTATTACAACCTTCAGTTTACTGGGGAATACCACGGCTGCTGTTGCAGTTTCCTTTGTTAACTCGATCACAATTCCCGGCAATAGTACAGATCTGTTTCCGCTGGATAGCGCGAGCACCAATGCTAACCTGAACCGTTTGGGCGGGTTTGGCTCTGACCTCTACTACGATCGCGTCAACAATGTGTTTTATGGATTGGCTGACCGGGGGCCAGGCGGTGGTGTCATTGCCTATAACACGCGAGTACAGAAATTTTCTCTAAATGTGGATCCGTACACTGGCGCAATTAGCAACTTTACTCTGCTCTCCACTATTTTATTTACTGATGCAGAAGGCAGGAACTTTGATGGTTTGGATCCAGCGAAACTCAATGGTAGCCCTACCCTTCTAGGTCGCAGCCTGGATCCCGAAGGACTTGCGATCGCGCCTAACGGCAACTTTTATGTGTCAGATGAATATGGCCCATCTGTGAAAGAATTTACTCCCCATGGCACACTTGTTCGTACCTTCACTACGCCGCAAAACTTGCTGCCTGTAGATAACAAAGGCAATGTCAATTACACCACTACGGATGATACGGTGAGGTTAGTAGCCGGTCGCCAGGGAAACCGGGGTTTTGAAGGACTAACCATCAGCCCGGACGGTAGCAAACTATTTGCTCTGTTGCAAGATCCCCTGACGGAAGAAGGTTCTCCGAATGGGCGATCAAGTCGTAATATCCGCCTGGTAGTGTTTGATACCAAGACTGGAGACAGTATTGCCCAATATATCTATCCCTTAGAAAGCATTACCGACATCAACGATCGCATTCCTGGCACCAGTAACGACTTCACTAGTACTCGACAAGGGCGTAATATTGGCATCAGCGCAATCACTGCCCTAAATGACACTGAACTGCTAGTACTGGAACGGGATAATCGGGGTGTAGGTGTGGATGATCCTCTTGGCAAAAATCCAGTGGGCAGCAAACGCATCTTCAAAATTGATCTGACTGGAGCCACTGATATCAGTGATATCAGTTTGGCAAGCACCAATAACCTACCTGCTGGCGTGGCTGCCGTGAGCAAATCTCTCTACTTTGACATTGCCACCCTGTTGCAAGCTGCCGAAGTGCTAATTCCAGAAAAGATGGAAGGCTTGGCGATCGGTCCCCAACTGGCTGATGGCTCCTATGCCATTCTGGTTGCAACCGACAACGACTTTAGTGTCACCCAAAATGCTATGAATCTCCAGTTCGATGTTTGCTCAAATGGCAGCCAGGTGCCTCTGGGCGCCACTTGTCCCAGTGGTGCAACCCTCCTACCTTCCTACCTGTTTGCCTTCAAAGCCACTGCCGAGGAACTCCAGGGGTTTATCCCGCAGGAATCCGTCGCTGTTCCTGAACCCACGACAATGGCTGGTTTAGCCTTAGCAGGATTGGGGGGCGTGGGGCTGAAACGGCGCCGGGAGCGATCGGGGCGATAAGGGCGTGGGGTAGGGTGGATATTTATCCACCTACCCCATTCTCACTGTCGAATTGATTCACAGACAATCGCGATCGCCATCACGTCCAGTACTAGCAGACCAATCCGCACAATCCAGATCCATGAGTTCCGGATCAGTACCATTACCATCTCAAGCTCACCAAACGCAGTGGATAAGATACAGAACAATGTGAAGCCAAACAAGGCCAGTAAGAAATACTTCAACAGGCGGCACGCCCAGCGGAACAGGAGGCTGTAGTAGTTATTCACTCTCATTGTCACTCCCCTTCAAGGCAAATTGAAGTTTACGGGTGGTACAGGCCGCATGGGCTGAGGTGGTTTTGGTTCTGGCCTAAAAGGCTGCTCGCTGGCACGTACCACAAAAATCATGATGGCAACAGCCAGGATAAACCAGATTAAACTACGAAAACTATGACCGGACATGGGTTCAGCACCAATGTGGTCAATGTAATCCCATTTTCGGCAAACCTGACAGTATTCAATGTTGGGGCGATCAGGATGAGTCACAATTGTGCAGCGGGGCATCAAGCTGTCTTTATACAGGCAGTTCATTGGTGACTCCTAAGAAATTGCTCAATAGTCTCTAAGCCCACTCCTCAAATCAAGAACGAACCATTTGAGTAGCCAGTAGCCGGGGGTGTAAGACCCCAGGAGGGAGTTAGCTACAATTCTTTTTCTAGATTGTACAGCTAAATCTTGAAAATGTATATCTAATGTATTACAAAAGTAGGCAAAAAGATTGATAGATTTTGTACTTTTATATACAGAAAATATCCGATGATGAGGGTGTATATTAGTTATTATCTCTTAACAAATTTAAAGGGAAATCAGCTTTTGCCGTTAAATTGATGATTTTTTGGAATTTGCTGTCCTCTTGTTCCGGTCTGGATTCAGGTTGAGCAGTGTATTGCTATGGCTGATAAAGACATCATAAATCTGAACTACGTTATATATACATTGTTCCCTAGTAGGACTATGATCGTCAGTTATGAGACTGTACCGTCAGTCAGATGTACATCTAGTAAGAAGTCTGAAGCCGACATGGACAAGAAGAGCAAAAAGCTAGTGAGCTTCCGATTGTCAGAGGAACTCCTGCAAGCCTTGAAAGACCGCGCCGATGAGGATGGTGTAACTGTAACGGAACTAGTCACAAGGCTACTCAAGCATGGATTACAGACCAGCGAGGATGATCGCATCGCTGTTTTAGAAGCAGAAATTAAAGAACTCCGGCAATTTAAACAAGTTAATTTCAGTGGTCTTTCTTCAGTTCCGGTGTATCACCAGCCCTATTTCCCTCAAAATGCGGTTCCCTACAACTGTGATATCGAGACGAAGCACTATATTGAAAATTTAGTCAAAACGGAGGTAGAAGACGGCATTGCAGAATTGAAAGCCTTAGTCAAGGAGGTACTGGCTGGCAAAGAAGCGAATAAATAGTAGGCGCAAAATTTAAGCTTCTCATTATGAGACAATTAACTCAATTGATGAATCGCGCAGATCCCTGTTTTTGGCTTAGAGCCCTGCAAATCGATGAATTGCCCCTCAGATTTGCAGGTGTTCGATCAGTAGTCGTGTGATGAGTGGGCCGCTCCAGTAAGGTTTGTTTCAGGTTCGCCTCATGCTTTGAAGGGGTTTATGCATACTGCCCTTGTGACTGCAAACGTTTTTCAGAATGCTTTAGCCAATCGGGATGCATGCTGGCCCTACTATGCTGAACTGCTGCGTAGACTTGCGGCCCAGCCGATCATGTGGTACATGACAAGCTTTGACTATGCCCTGGCCATTACCTTTTGGAGCATTTCCAAACTGGGATCTCGATTGGCAGGGGATCCTGCTTGTCAGGAAGCATATCAGGATATGCTAAGACGGGTCAGGGTATGTCCTATTGACGAAGATATTGTGGAAGGTGCCAACAAGTACCACATCAACTTTTGTGATGCTTTGAGAGTGGCCTGTGCCCGCGATCGCGTTGTCGATTGTATTGTCACCTGGGAACCACACCAGTTTGCCCGCTCTAGGGAAGAACATAATCAGGTGCAATTGAACGAATGCTTTACCTTTCCCATTCGAGTGGAAGATGGGGAATCCGGGGAAATGATTTACCTGGAAATAGACATCTTCTCCGTCAGAGCCTTTTTGCTCAACTTACAACAGAATGAATTGCAGGAACGGCGACGCTGGCGATCGCGGCGATCGCAGCGGTTCTATTTAGAAGACTTTTCCTTGCACACGGGCACCACTCATGAAGCCGCTATTACCCTGCGTGATTTAACGGGTCGAAGTTTGCAGGGCAACGCCACTGGCAACACCCCGATTGATGCCCTGCAAAAAACGATCGATCAGGCCGTCGATCAGCAAGTAGAAATTCCCACCCGTTACCTGAGCCGTTGGTTTGTCCCTCCAGCCACCCTATTTGGTGCAGATGCTCCCATAGAGGTGGTGATTGGTGTTGAGTGTGCCGGATCCAGTTATGAGGCAGGAGCTAGTCACAGCAATGTGCTTCAGGCTGCGGCTGAGGCTTATATCCAGGTCATTAACCGCATCTGTTCCGATTTTTCCCACTTTCCCGATGTCTCGTAATTTTTAGCACTTCTAAACCCAACTCAGCAACTGATTGATCATGCGGTTGGCTTGCGAAGCATATCCGCCGCCGAACAGATTGAAGTGGTTGAGGATGTGATACAGGTTGTAGAGTATTTTCCGGCGTTCATATCCGGCATCTACGGGAAAGACTTCGTTATATCCCCGATAAAACTCTGAAGGAAATCCGCCAAAGAGTTCGGTCATAGCCAGATCCACTTCCCGATCGCCATAATAAGTGGCTGGATCAAAAATGACAGGTTCTCCTGCTTTCGTGACGGCCGCATTGCCTGACCACAAATCGCCATGTACCAGAGAAGGTTGAGGATGATGCCCTGCCAACAGTTGGGGAATGGCCTCTAGCAAGCGATCGCCGCTGGGAAAATGACCGCCCCGACGACTCGCCAGTTGTAACTGGTAGCCAATCCGGTGCTTCACCCAGAATTCTGTCCAATTTTGAGTCCAGGGATTGACTTGCGGGGTGGAGCCGATAGTATTGTTCCGGTGCCAGCCAAACGCAAGCACTCCTACCCCCTGACTTTGGGATAGCGAGGGGATCCACTGATGCATTGCGGCCAGTTTGCGCCCCATTTCACCCCAGGCAGAACTCCCCCCTTGCCCTAAGTCCAGCCATTCCTGAACCAGATAGGCGGATCCGTTGACAGTGCCCCAGCAGATGGGTTGGGGGACTCGAATCGTGTGGGAGGCTGCCATTTCCTCTAACCCTGCCGCCTCAGCCTCAAACATGGTCACTTGAGCCGCCTGATTTAGCTTCACGAAGTAGGACTGTTGCCCATTCGTCAGGAGATAGCCAGAGTTAATGCATCCCCCACCCACGGAACGGGGAGTTACGGCAGAGAATGATTTTCCCGTCACTTGGCGAATGTGTGACGAAATTTGCTCCCACATCAGCGATTTATCCAGCGACTACCACATGCCATGTACACCGCTGCCTGTGGCAACACAGTTGGTGAATAATCGATTATCTCCTATTTCCACAAATGCTGCATCTCCCTTTGTGTAGAGGGTTACGCTGCCATTGCTGTAGCGTGCTCCGGAGGCCGCTTCCACCTGATTCAGCATGATCACCTTACTACCAAAGGTTGCTTCTGCTGTATTGTCATTTCTATAGACTACAGAAAAGCCCTTGCCCTCATCACACTTGTAAGTTGCCCGGGCCGTGACTTTTGCTTGCGCGGTGGATTGCATTTGGGCAGTCTGTTGAGTGCTTTGCTTTTGAGTGTGCTGAGTAGTTTGTTGAGCCAGAATGGGCATGGTAGCTGCTGTAAGCCCAACAAATGTGACTACGCCGACAGACGAAGCGATAAACCCTTTCATAGTGAACATCCTTTGATAAAGAGTTGAGTTTGTCTGCCAGGGTAACAGGTATTCAGGAACTTGAAGTTTAAGGTTTGTGTGGGAGTTTAACGGCCCGGTTGAATGGTAACGATACCATAGGCTTCTGGACTGAGATAACGTTGGGCAGAGGCCTGCAATTCTTCCGCATCACACGCCTGGATGTAATCGGGATAGTGGATTGCTGGATCCAGATCGCCTAACAGAGTGTGGTAGTAGCCGTACAGTCCGGATCGATCGCTGGGCGTTTCATTGCCAAAAATAAAATGATTGGCCGTTCGAGTTCGCACCCGGGCAATTTCTGCCCCGCTAATCAATTCGTCCTGCAACTTGCGAATGTGCTGGGCGATCGCCGCTTCCGCCTGCTTCAGATTCTCACTGGGAAGATGGGCCGAGATGTAGAACACGCCCTGATGCAGGTAGGTCATATTGCTGGCTGAGATACTGGAGACTAGCCCCCGTTCTTCTCGTAAGTCGCGCACCAGCCGAGAAGTACGTCCCCGGCCCAGCACTGAGGCCAACACATCCAGGCCGTAGGTTTCCTGTAACTGATTCATTCCTGGCACTCGCCAGGTCATCACTAAGCGAGCCTGTTGCAACGTGTCATCAATGACTTCCCGCCGGACGATTTGAGTGAAGGGAGATTCGGGGAGGAGATGGCTGGGAGTTGGGGATTGGGAAAAGAGTTTTGGGTTTTGAGTTTTGAGTTTTGAGTTTTGAACTGCTCCTGCGCCCTGATCTCTGATCCCTGATCTCCCGAAGCTGTCTTCTACGATCTGAATCAGTTTCTCTACAGGAAGATTACCTACGACAGCAGCGGTGATGGCCTGGGGGTGATACCAGTAAGCATGAAAGTCCCGCATTTGTTGAGGGGTGAGGGTTTCGATCACGGTAGCAGGGCCGAGTACCTGGCGGCGGTAGGGCAGACGCTCAAAGGCCAACTCGGTGGCATGTTGGAAGGTGCGACGACGAGGATTGTCGTGCGATCGCCGAATTTCTTCCAGGACAACATGTCGTTCGCGCTCAAACCCATCATCGGGAATGCGGGCATTCATCACCGCATCAACCTGTAAGGGAGCCAGGTCAGCAAAGTCTTTGGGAGCTGTGGTGATGTAGTAGTGGGTGTAATCCTGACTGGTGGCGGCATTTGTGACTGCGCCCCGCTGTTCAATCTGTTGCTCAAACTCGCCACTCTGCAAGCGATCGGTGCCCTTGAACACCATATGTTCTAGAAAGTGGGCCATGCCATTAATGGCATCAGCCTCCATAGCAGAGCCGACTTTCAACCAGATATTTAAATTCACCGCGTCAATGGGCATCTGTTCTGCAATGATAGTTAGCCCGTTGGATAGCCGATGCACAGTGGGCGCAATCAACAGAGGGGTAACAGAAGAAGACTTAAGAAGGGTTGCCGTCATGGAATGCCCTGGTAATGGGTGTTCTTTCCCCTATCTTAAGCGTTATGACCCAGGCTTTGGTAAGTGCAGATACTTAGGAAGGTGGAGAAGCGAGGAAGGCTTGAGGGGATGAAGTAATAACTAAACTAGGGGTAAGGCTATAAAGGCTGCTAGCTATGGCGCTACAAGTCAAACCGGTTACTGATTGCTGGGTTGCGGCTCCCTGGGAAGCATATGTTCGGCAGATTCAAGTCCTGGTTATGACTACCTTATTGGATGATTTGGGAACAAAGCGATCGCTCTACGAAGAAATGGGGGTTGCTGAATACTGGGTGGTCGATGTTCACAATGCCCAAGTTATTGCCTATGTAGCTTGATCAGGAACGAAGATGTTGGGTTTCATGCTGCAAGCCAACCTACGAAGGTACTACTGCTCTCTGCCTTCGACCTTCTGCCTGCTTTCTAATCTGTAGTTCATCTAAAGTTCCCTGCGGATCTCAGAATCCCTCCCTAAGATAGGAGGTGAAACGTCAGCGGCAAATTAAAAATTAATAGTTAAAAGTTAAGAGTTAGACATCTGGAAGTCGTACCTTGCTATCGCCCTTCCATTCGCTTTTGACTTTTTTAAGACTATGGTTTGTATTGTGAATGGCGCTGCTTATTGCAGAGAGGAGGTGAATCAATGGTTGATTCCTACCAACCACTTGACCATGAACTGGCGCTCGATCGAGATTGCACAACCCTTTCTCGTCATGTTTTCCAGCAGTTGCAAAATTTTGGACCGGATGCTCAAGATTTGAGTGCATTGATGAACCGAATCGCGCTGGCCGGAAAACTGGTGGCTCGGCGTTTGAGTCGGGCGGGGTTGATGGAAGGTGTGCTGGGCTTTACGGGTGAGGTGAATGTCCAGGGCGAAACCGTCAAAAAAATGGATGTGTATGCCAATGAGGTGTTCATCTCTGTCTTTAAGCAAAGCGGTTTAGTCTGCCGACTGGCCTCTGAGGAGATGGAGAAGCCTTACTATATCCCGGAGAACTGCCCGATCGGACGCTATACGCTGGTGTATGACCCAATCGATGGTTCCTCTAACATCGACATTAATATTAATGTGGGATCGATCTTTGCCATCCGCCAACAGCAAAGCGAAGACCTGGATGGTTCGGCCAGCGATCTGCTCCAAAGTGGACGGCAACAGATTGCTGCAGGCTATATCCTGTATGGCCCCAGTACGATGCTGGTGTATTCCATTGGCAAAGGGGTTCACGCTTTTACATTGGATCCCAGTTTGGGTGAATTCATTCTATCTAACGAGAATATTCAAACTCCTGAACATGGCCCGATTTATAGTGTCAATGAAGGGAACTTCTGGCAATGGGATGAAGGCATCCGCGATTATATCCGCTATATGCACCGTCACGAAGGCTATACGGCTCGCTACAGTGGCGCACTGGTGGGAGATTTTCATCGCATCCTATTTCAGGGAGGAGTGTTTCTGTATCCGGGAACGGTGAAAAAGCCGGAAGGTAAGCTGCGGTTGCTGTATGAGTCTGCACCTTTAGCCTTCCTGGCTGAACAAGCAGGAGGGCGTGCCAGCACTGGAACTCACGACATTCTGGACGTGATCCCCGAAAAACTGCACCAACGCACACCCCTGATCGTGGGCAGTCGCGAGGACGTAGCGCTGGTGGAATCGTTTATTCAGGAACGATCTCGGGAACAAGCGTCTGTAGCCGTTAAAGCGTAGCGGTAGTTTAGTTTTAAGGTTTAAGTTTTGAGTTTTGAATTGTGAGGAATTTACTAAACCGTAACAACACAAGTCTTAAACCTTAGAACTTAAAACTCAAAACTTAAATTTTTTTGGAGTGGTAGACAATGACAGGAACGAACCATTTATTTGAGATTGAAGAACTGGGTCAGAGTATTTGGATGGATAACCTGACCCGCGATTTGATTGAGTCTGGGGAATTGAAGGAGATGATTGTTTCCCGTGGCTTACGGGGAATCACATCTAACCCAGCGATTTTTGAGAAGGCGATCGCGGGCAACAAAATGTATGATGCCGACCTTGAAGCCGGGATCAAGGCGAAAAAGCCACTGATGGAGATTTACGAATCCCTGGTTTTTACTGACATTCGCAAAGCCTGTGATATCTTCCGTCCGGTCTATGAATCTTCCGGTGGGCTGGATGGTTACATTAGCCTGGAAGTGCCACCCACGCTGGCCCGCGACACCGAAAAAACCATTGAAGAAGCCCGCCGCTATTACCGGGAAATTGGTCGCGAGAATCTGATGATCAAAATTCCGGGAACGGAAGAAGGGCTGCCTGCCATTGAGCAAGTGATCAGCGAAGGGATCAACGTCAACGTGACGCTGCTGTTCTCAGTCCAGAGCTACGTGAATACGGCCTGGTCGTACATTCGGGGATTAGAAAAGCGGGTGGCTGAGGGGCAGGATGTCAGCAAAATTGCCTCGGTGGCCAGCTTCTTCTTGAGCCGGATTGATAGCAAGATCGACGATCGTATTGATGCCCGGCTGAAAGCAGGGGTTCCTGATATGGCAGTTCGCCAAAAACTGGAAGCCATTAAAGGAAAAGTAGCGATCGCTAATGCAAAAATCGCTTACCAGGAGTATAAGAAGATCATTCAAAGCGATCGCTGGCAAGCGCTGGCCGCCAAAGGAGCCAAGGTGCAACGGCTGCTCTGGGCCAGCACCAGCACCAAAAATCCCAATTACAGTGATGTTATGTACGTGGATGAATTGATCGGCCCCGATACCGTCAACACCCTACCCCCCGCCACGCTCGAAGCCTGTGCCGATCACTGCCAGGTCAGCGATCGCATCGAGTCCAACGTCGAAGCAGCGTATCGGCTGATCGACAGTCTCAAAGACCCCGACATCAACATCGACCTGGATGCCGTCATGGACGAGCTTCTGGTCGAAGGCATCGACAAATTCATCCAACCCTTCCAGTCCTTAATGAGCTCCCTTGAGGAAAAAGTCAATCGACTCGCAACAGTGGGGTAAGGAGCTTACCCCCGCTCCTCCCCCACCCTATTCACTATCCACTATCCACTTTCCCCCGCGCCTATGGTTGCTCTCCAAGAAAATCCCCTCCGCGTTGGTTTACAGCAAGATCGCGTTCCAGAACCTCAAATTTTGATCATCTTTGGTGCCTCTGGTGATTTGACGCAGCGCAAACTCATACCTGCCCTGTACCAGATGAAACGGGAACGGCGCCTGCCGCCTGAATTCGCGATCGTCGGTGTGGCTCGTCGCGAGTGGAGCCACGACTTCTTCCGGGAACACATGCGGGAAGGTGTGGAAGAATTCGGCAGTGGCCTGGGTTCCGAGTTGCTCTGGGAGGAATTTGCCAGGGGGTTGTTCTACTGTCCTGGTGATATTGACAACCCAGATAGTTACCAGAAGTTGAAAGCCTTTTTGTCTGAACTGGATCAGCAACGAGGAACCAGAGGTAATCGTGTTTTCTATCTGTCGGTTGCACCCAAGTTCTTTGCCGAAGCGATCGAGCAACTGGGCAAGGCAGACATGCTCCCTGACCCTCGTAAACAACGCCTGGTGATTGAGAAACCCTTCGGACGCGATCTCAGCTCTGCTCAAGCCCTCAACAAAGTGGTGCGAAACATCTGTGATGAACGGCAGGTTTACCGGATCGACCACTACCTAGGTAAAGAAACTGTGCAGAACCTGATGGTCTTTCGGTTTGCCAATGCCATTTTTGAGCCGCTGTGGAATCGCCAATTTGTCGATCATGTGCAAATCACCGTGGCTGAAACCGTGGGGCTAGAAGGTCGGGCAGGTTACTATGAATTCTCCGGTGCGTTGCGGGACATGGTGCAGAATCACCTGATGCAATTATTCTGCTTAACGGCGATGGAGCCACCCAACTCCCTGGATGCCGACAGCATTCGTAATGAAAAAGTCAAAGTGTTACAGGCTACCCACTTGGCAGATCTAAATGATATAAGCTTATCTGCTGTTCGGGGGCAATACACTAATGGTTGGATGAAAGGAGAACCTGTTCCGGCTTATCGGGCTGAAGAAGGAGCCTCTCCCCAATCAACAACCCCGACTTATGCCGCTTTGAAACTGTACATCGACAACTGGCGCTGGAAAGGGGTGCCCTTCTATATGCGGACGGGCAAGCGGATGCCGAAAAAGGTATCTGAAATTGCCATCCAGTTTAAGGAGGTGCCCTTCCTGATGTTCCAATCTGCCACCAGACAGGCGAATCCCAACGTATTGGCTATGCGAATTCAGCCGAATGAAGGAATTTCCCTCCGATTTGAAGTGAAAACTCCTGGCAACTCACTGCGTACCCGGACAGTAGACATGGATTTCCGCTACGACACCGCCTTTGGCCAACCCAACACCGATGCTTACAGCCGCTTGCTGGTGGATTGTATGCTGGGCGATCAAACCCTATTTACCAGAGGCGATGAAGTGGAAGCTTCCTGGCGCTTGCTCACTCCCTTGCTGGAAGTATGGGATGCTCCTGCTCCACCGGAAGTGATTCCCCTCTATGAAGCCGGAACCTGGGGACCTGTTGAAGCTGAATTGTTGCTCAACCGGGACGGACGGAACTGGCGACGACTTTGAAAATGGCTAAAAGTTGAGAGCTAAGAATGGACAATTGAGAATTGAAAGTTAAGAACGAACAGCAGTCAAAATTGGTTAATTTCTCACCCTGAATTCTTCACTTTCAACTCTTCACTTTTAACTTTCAACTATCCCCTACCTACTTCTACTCACTTATGACGACTCCACTTGTTGCTCTGCAGAAACCCAAGGGAATTTCGCTGGATGATATTGAGGCGGAACTAGATGCGATCTGGCATAGTCAGAGCGGTGTGAATTCAGTGGCGACACGAGCCTCAACGTTTAGTATGGTGGTCTATGAACCGGAGGAATTTCAGCAATTGCTGGCCGTGCTGGGATTTTATAAGGGGCCGATCGATGGTGTATTTGGGCCACAAACGAATGAGGCGATCGTGCTGGCTCAACGTGCATTCCGCATCAAGGAAACCGGACGCTTAGATAAGGAAACCTTCGCACGGTTGCGTGAGGAAGTTGCTCAACTGCCACCAGGGAAAGTGAAATTAACTAATGCTGATTTGCGAGGGTTGAGCATCAGTGAAGCGATCGCGGCTCAAAACCCCTGCCGCATCATTACCCTATGTCCCACCCTGGGTGCCGAGGATGCAGTCACGGCTCAAGTATCGGCCTATTGTCCGGTTCACAAAACGGGTAGCAACTTAATTTGTAGCGAGTACATCACCCTGCGTGGCACCAAAGCAGCCTTGAACCAGGTTGGCAGTATGGTGCGATCGCTGATGATTCCCGATTTGCCTAAGTTTCTCTGGTGGAAAGCAACTCCCAACCCAGAACAGGAGTTATTCCGACAACTGGTGGAAGAAGCGAATTGTGTGGTCATGGATTCGTCCTATTTCGGTGATGTAGAGGCGGAATTCCTCAAAATTCAGACGCTTATTGACTCTGGCACCTATGTCGCAGATCTGAACTGGCACCGTCTGGCTCCCTGGCAGGAACTGACGGCAGGGGCTTTTGATCCCCCCGAACGGCGAGCCTCCCTCGGTGAAATCGACCAGATTACGATCGATTATGAAAAAGGTAATGCGGCTCAGGCCTTGATGTTCTTAAGCTGGTTTGCCAGCCGGCTGGGATGGCAACCGATCGCCTACACGCAAGATCAGGATGATTTCTACGAGATCAAGCGCATTACCTTTGTTAGCCCCAATGAGAAAGAAATCAAGGCAGAAGTGGCCGCCATTCCGATCAGCGATCCGGGTGAAATTGTCGGAGATCTGGTGGGCCTGCGGCTGGCATCCAGCAATCCCAAAGCCAACTGTGCCACAATTATTTGCTCCGAGACGGCAGGCTGCATGCGGATGGAATCGGGAGGGGGCGCTCAGGCCGCTCTGCATACGGAACAGGTTACCTCGGCTAGCGATCAGAAAGCAGAACTCCTACTTACCCAGCAACTCCAGCGTTGGGGACGGGATGTGTTGTACGAGGAAAGCCTTGCCCTTGCCGTGCAGTTGGTGCATCTGCGGGGACGTTAGGCTATTGATAGCTATCGATAGTCTGATTAGGGAGATGATGGGCTGATGAGTAGGTGGGGGGGGTGAGAGAACCTCATCTATCCACCTGCCCATCAGCTCACCCACCCATTATTTCCTTGCCCTGCATGCTTCAGGCTCTCCACCCAGTGCTCTGTAGCCTGGGGCGATCGCAATCTGATCACCTTGAGATGGGCATATTCCGGTTGTTGAAACAGCAGTGGGTATTTCTGTCGGTTCTCGCCGTAGGTTCGCAGCAACCACAGTAAGATTGAATCTTTGCTGCAGAAGGAAAGCCAGAGGGATTCACGATTGCCATTGCAAACAGGTTCTTGTATGATGGCTCGGTAGATAGTGCGCCGGAGCAGACGGCCAAAGGTGATAGGAAAGGAATAATCTAACCAGATCATCGTAGTGGCTCGCGGCCACAGTAAGTCTCGTACCACACTGTAGTTGCCGTCTGTGATCCAGGAGTCGGGCGCGATCGCAGCTGCCACCTGTTCCCGAAAAATCTCATGGGGCACTTCAGTCCAGTTAGTTTCCCAGTGCAGGGCATCTAGTTCGATATGAGGGATGGCCAAATTTTGAGCAATCTGTTTTGCCAGAGTGGTTTTGCCAGATCCGGTAGTCCCCACAATGGCAATCCGGAAAGGGTGGGTCAGGAAGGTGTGATTCACAAGATTCACAAACTGATCTGACAGCATTGGTTTCGCTTCGTTAACCCACCCTAACAAATAATTAAAAGCATTAAAAGTAAAAGCATTAAAAGCCACAAATAGTTTTTGCCTTCTGCTGCGAAGGTGTCTCACCCGGTAACGATTTTACAGAGGGGCACCATTGGGCGATCGCCGTTCTGGCCTGAGCGTAGAGTTGGGGATTGTCTTGAGGCACCTTATCTGCCGCGAGAATGGCGATATCTATCTGCTGCTGGCTGGCCCGTCGTTGGGCAATGTCAAAAATGGTCTGACTCCATTCCTGGATCGCCGCCTTTGTTTCTGGATAAACCGCATCCCCCGGCGGGACGTTTCTGGCTTCGTCGATCGCATCCCGGTAAGGGGTAGCCTGATCACTCTGCACCATCTTTCTCGCTCGATCAAGAATTACCTGCCCTGACAACGGCTTTGCCTCTGGTGGGCTAAAGTCCAAAGTTCCAGGGGGAGACAGGGCGGTACCGGGCACCGGAGCAGGAAAACCAGAATCTTCTGCGGAAGATGGACTGGCTGCTATAGAGGGTTGACCATTTGGTGCTGTCTTGGGAGGTAGGGAAGTCGTTTCAGGGGGGGCTTGGGTGGGAGCAACCGGAGAGTTGGGAATCGGAGTTGAGGGGATGCCAGTACCAATGGAGTTACCCGTAGAAGCCATTAATTGAGAAGCAGTCCCCAAGGAAGTCCAATTTCGTCCCAGTACGCCCGCCGCCAGTAACAGAGAAATCAGGCTGCCCCACATCCACACCGATCGCCACTGTTTGGGATTACTTTCCTCAAGAGGTTTCTCTGGCTCTGACACTCGCGCAACAGGATCGGATTTTTGCGGTTGGCTGGCTGCCTCGACAGGTAGACGGGTGGGAGCAAGGGAGTCTGAAGCCGGATGAAAATCATGTAACGGATTAGTCGGTGTTGTCGCAGCTTGCAGAACTGTAGGCTGACCGGATAAGGGAACGGCTCCTGCTGGAGTAGAGGGAGGAGGGCTGGCAGTTAGACGCTTAAAAGCAGCAGAGTGAGCCGTAGGGGGAGCCATAGTGGCGATCTTAGGAGCCGCTGTGGCGCGATCGTCCTGCGTACTAGCTGCAGGGTAAGTTACAGGGAGCGGAGATCCGGCATGGTTGGCTGCATCCTGATTCCCAAGTGCTACAGGTATCAGGGGCTGGTGCAACTTTTCTACAGGACAGATGAGCAGCGGTTTTTGGATCGGTTGCCAGTAATGCTGGCTCAATTCCGGCAGGCGATCGCCCAAAAATTGGGTCAGGGCTGCGATCGAGGTACCGAGTTGATAGTGCCATGCTTCCAGCAAGGCTATCGTAAATAATCCCTGTCCTAGACCAGACACCTCATGGGAGAACTGACCCGGTTGACAAGACAGCAAGGTTGGTACACCTAACTGATGGGCCACTTGCGCCGTTTGCAAACCCACACCCTGGCAAGAGGAAATACTTTGTTGGCTGCGACTCATATCCAGAAAAAACAGCAAGGAACCATTAGATACAACTGCCTTGATCTGATTCAGGATGGTGGAAATGGCAAGGCAGGTTGAGGGAATGTCTGCCGGATTACCGTCCCCAGGTACCAGATAATCCTGCCCTTCATGCACGGCTCCATGTCCACTGAAAAAGAACCAGACTAAGTCATCGGGATGCAGGTAGTGTTTAGTGAGTAGCTCAAGCCAGCTCAAGAGGTTCACCCGGGTCGGTTGGGTGGGTTTACCCCAGACTGGGAGTGATGTATCAATGAGTAGCAAGCAGTTTTCCGCCTGAAAACCCAGTTCATGAGTCAGGTAATGGTGAACGCTTTGTGCATCTTGTTGAGCACAGCTTAATGGCTGAAAGTGTTGATAATGATTCAGCCCAACAACAATTGCCCACTGTCTCATCACAGATGCCCCAAGCCTTTCTCACTAACATACCCGCAGTCCATTCCGACTCAACAGCAACTTTTATTCAATGGTTTACTAAATCAGATGCAAAATAGACAGGGAACTGAATTGGCGGCTGTCAAGATGTGCAATAACCCTGTTACTACTATACGCGCTAAAACCACTCCCCACCCTATCTCTCACTTGACCACCCTGGGTCTGGTGGCTGTCCTGGGACTGACCAGCGTTGGAGTGATGGCCGATGCGATCGTACCTCCAGCCGCCCATGCCTATGTTTCCAGAATTAATGTGGTGCTGGATGTGCAACCTGGGGAGACATTTGAGGCGTTTCTGAGTCGGGCTGAAGGAGTGGCCAGGGCCGCCGTGCAACGCAGTTTCAACCGGGATATTTTGATCACGGAGGTGTATGTGATCATGGTGGGGCAACAGAATGGCGGCAGCGTACAGGTACTCTCCATGCAAGTAAGCCGTAACCAATGGCGCAGTTTTCCCGATCCTCGCCGTTGGGCCACCTATTACCAGAACGCTAAGTTTTTACTGGGATTTGGGCGATCGCCTGCCGCCCGTTAAGATCAAAACACCATCTGTGGGGAAAGGACGACGATGCCCCAAGCTCAGGCAAAATTCACCAGCTTTGAAGACTATCTGTCCTACAGCAATGACATGGACATGGAAGGATTCTACGAATTAATTGATGGAGAGCTAGTTGAATTGCCGCCAGAGTCAGAAGAAAATAATTGGCTTGCCTTAAATCTGCGCGATTACCTGATTCGAGTGGTGCGCCGTCGCCTGGTGCGGGTTCATGCTTGCGAGGTACAGGTGCCAGTTTTACAACCGGGAGACGCTGCTAACCGCTTTCCTGATTTGGTAGTGCTGCGCCAGGAGCATCTAGAACTCACCCAACGACGACTGACCATCACTCTGGGTATGCCGCCACCCCGCCTGGTTGCGGAAGTGGTCAGTCCCGGTGAGACCAATTGTGATAGAGACTATATTCACAAACGGGCACAATATGCGGCGATCGGCGTGCCCGAATATTGGCTGCTCGATCCAGTCGCTCAAACCGTGATGGTGCTGACGCTGGAGGGAGAAGCTTACCGGGAGGTCGGTGTATTTGGTAAACAGGAGGCGATCGCCTCCATCGAATTTCCAGAACTGGAGCTAACGGTGGAGCAGATTTTTGAAGCCGACCGTTAAGGCAAAGTCTATCAGGTTCTGAGTCCGTAAAGCACAGGCGATCGCAGCCGTTGCACCAGCCCCGAAAGGCTCCTTCGTGAATCCGTCGCACTCCCACATTGCTGAATGCTGCCCAATGAAGCGGATGGACAAAATCGCGACCGCCCAAATGAGAGAGAATCAGGGGCTTGTTAAAGATAATCGACGGTGCTGTTGGGAATTTTGTGGGTTCAGTAGTTTGTGCATGGGTGAGGCCGTCACCCTTTAGAGAACCACTGCCTGCTGGCTGAAAACCTTATCTAGCAACGGAGAGGGGGGGATTCGAACCCCCGTTGGGTTGCCCCAAACTTGATTTCGAGTCAAGCGCATTCAACCGCTCTGCCACCTCTCCAGGAGGAAATTAGCCCTAGCCCACCAGCCTCATACCAAGCCCGATAGCCAATGTATTCTTCAGGGTAGCATTGGTCAGCGTAGCATTGGAAGCTACCCAAAACCAAACCTGCCGATAATGAGAATACTTGAAGTTTGGCGGGAGGTCGGGAGATGGCTGTTACGTCTCAGAAGATGACCTTTGATGAGTCCTGGCTTATGACGATGGGACAGATGCCTGGTATGAGCTAGAGAATGGGGAATTGATTGCTAGGCTTGTTGAGAGCGAAATGAACCGCCGGATAGCCATTTTTCTGGTGGCGCCCTGACTCAAACTCGGCATCTCGTGCGATCGCCTGTCGCTGAAAACGGAAATTGCCGTGAGCAGTACCAGAGTATCAGTACGGGTTTCTGATCTGGTGGTGTTTTCTGAGGAAGGAGTGGCCGCATTAGAGGGAGCCAGTCGATCGCTGGTATTGCTGGATATGCCACCCCCCTGTTAGTGGTTGAAATCGTGAGTCCGGGTCAGGAGAATCGAGATTATCGCTACAAGCGATCCGAGTATGCCGCGCGTGGGATTGCTGAATACTGGATTATTGACCCAATGCAGCAAAAAGTGACGGTGCTGGAATGGGTGGAAGCAGGGCTATGTCATTCTAATCGCATGACCATATCAGTCATGCGATTCTCCATCCAGTCCACCTGTTAGATGTCTGAACTTGCCATTGTTGAAGCCTTTGCCGACTTACCCGATAGTCGTCGCACTGCCGGACAGCGCCATCACCAAGTCCTGTCCTTAGCCTTGTTCAACCTAGCCGTTGTGGCGGGCAATCGTGGTTTTCTCGCAATCGGGGATTGATTGAGAGACGATCACGATGAATTGTTGCCTTCTTTGCGCCTTCTAAAGGAGGCTTACCGTCCTACAGCACGATTCGACGTATCTTATTGAGAATCGAGTATCCGGTGTCGATACAGCACAAGCCTTCGCTGAGCGCATTCGTGGGTATTGGGGTGTAGAAAACAAGGTGCATTATGTCCGAGATGTGACTCAGAGAGAAGATGCTTCATGCATTCGAACATCGCCTCTAATTCTAATTTGGGATCTAGTACGTAACTTTGCCCTCAATTTGTATCGTGATCAGGGCTTTCAAAATATGGCTCAAGCCCAACGTCGGGCTGGGTTCACCTAACACACTGAGTACCCTGTTTAGAATGAAATAACCCTGCTGTTTCAACGTCTCGGGCAGGCATCAGGTTTTAGAGGATGTTTGAGAAGTCGCGATCGCCCTGTGTAGGGGCGTGGCATTCGGCCAAGGATCCCTAAAAACTACCGCAAAACTGTTACCCGAATGCTACGCCCCTACAGATCAAGGGTATAAACCGGGGCTTTTAAAACATCCCCTTAGAGCCCGCGCCGTATTGAACAATAGTGTCCACAGCAGTCTGAAATCCTCGTTCCTTTGTCCATTGGATAGCGCCGTCTCGCCCGGTGTAGTAGAGCGTGATGCCAGCCTGTTGAAGTTGGCTCAGGGTGTCAGAGTCAAGGGTGGAAGCTGTAGCGATCGCCACTTGAGGCTGAATCTGGCTGACCAACTCCGGGTTGAGGGTTTTGCCGTTCCACCACACCACCTGTGCCTGAGGTAGTAAACCGGATTTGCTGAGCGTTGCTTGCTCCGTTGCGGAGAGGGAACTGAGCCACAGCCAGGTTTGATGGTGAATCGTTAACTGGGCGACAGTGGGCTGGTCACGAAGGAGGGTGGCCTGGATGGCACCATACTTCACCGGTTGATTCAGGGGTAAGGTTGTGGGACTTTTAACAGAAAGCTGTTGGGATAGGGTCTGCCAACCCTCGCCAGGCGATTGGGAATTGGGGGCGATCGCCCAATGAATCTGGTTAATTCCTGATTGTTGCAGAAAGGGCAGTAGGGTGAATTGGGCTGTTTTGGCATCACCGCCATTGATCACAGTAATCCGTCCGCGATCGCGAATTACCATCACAGGTTCTCGTGCCGCCAACACGGTCACTTGCGTCAGGTTTGCTCCGGCCCAGAGCGGAATCAGGATGACCACTAGGGCGATCGCCAGAGCAATTTGCCAGCGCCGTTGCCAGAACGGATGAAATGTGACCAGCAGCAACAGTCCATATAAACCAATCACCGTCAGTGCAGAAATCGTGCCTACCGCATAGCTATTTCCGGGTAAGCGGGAAAAGCCATCCACGATCGCAATTAATCCCTGGGTGGGATACTTCAAACACCAGGCCAACGCACTTCCAGCAGGACTCCAGATTAACGCCGCTAGCGCACTCGCCATGCCCCCTAAACTGATCAGGGAAATAAAGGGAGTGGTGATTAAATTGGCTGGAATGCTGTAAGGAGACAACACGCCAAAGGCACCCAGTTGCAGGGGTAACGTCCACAGATAGGCGGCGATCGGCACGGCGATGAAGGGGATCAGGCTACCGGGAAGCCAATCCAGTTGTTTGCTGAGGGCGGGTACCGTGACTAACAGCCCCATTGTGGCCAGAAAGCTCAATTGAAAGCCCAGGTCCCAAATCCACAAAGGATTGACGAGCAGCAGCAGGGTGGCTGTCAGCAGCAGGGAATTCAAAGGTTTAACTTTGCGATTCAGCACCAGAGCCACCAGACCACCGAAGCCCATAATTGCGGCTCGCAAAACGGCAGGTTGCAATCCGGCCAGTCCGACAAATCCTAATAAGGAGAGGGTGCCAGCCAGAAATTGCACCCGCTCAGAAAAGCGGCGAGTCAGTACCAGTACTACTCCTAAGATGAGGCTGGTTTGAAAGCCGGAAGCCGCCAGCGCATGCGCCAATCCGACTCGTACAAAGGCATCTTTCACAGTAAAGGGCAGATCAACCGCCTTACTGCCCAACACCATCGCACTCACCAGCGGCCCTTCGGGAGTTCCCAATCCCTGCTGTTGCGATCGTACAATTTGCTGTTGTACTTTCCACAATCCCCAGGCTGAGGATGGTTGCAGTAAGGTCACCTGTTCCCCGCTCAATCCAGCAAAACTACCATCCTGCTGTAAATACTTCTGAAAATCGAAACTACCAGGGTTTGTAGCTGCTTTGGGTAGGTACAGCGATCCTGACACCCTTACCTGTTGACCAGGATGCAAATCACGCCCCTGCTGCCAGGGAACTGTGACGTAAACTCTGCCTGTGACGGGCTGATTGTCGCCAATGGGGGCAATCCGCTGGGCTTCCAACCAGAATTGCGCTTTTTCGCTACGGGTCATACGGGGCAAACTGGTCACTTTCCCTTCTACCAATACATCTGCAGAGGTTGTGTTGGCTTGAGTTAACAGTTGGCTGACATCCTGCGATCGCGGTTGCGGCATTCGCATCTGGAAGTAGAGACTGGCTAGCAAGCCAACTATTCCAGCCAGCAACCAGATTCGGGAACTGGGAGCCGCTCTCCGGATCCAACGTCTGGCGATCGCGGCACCCATTCCCAGAGTCAAAATCATCCAGCCACCCCAGGGAATTGCTGTAGCCAGCAATCCCAAGATATAGGCAAGGCATAAAACAACCGCCCCCACAGGCCCCATAATGCACTCCAGACTGTTCAATAGATGCTTCCAGTAGAGTGCCCATAGGTGGAAGGGAGTTTTGAGTTTTAAGTTTTGAATTAGGAAGGAGCTTAATCTAACTCAAAACTCAAAACTTAAAACTGAGAACTTAGATCGACAGTCCCAGTTTCAGGCCAAAGACACCGTGAACCAGGAGCAGTAGAAAGGCAAGGGATCCCAGATAGGCATGGGCCATCCGGAGGGATGCTTTATTGCCCCAGAAACCTGCTTTGGAAAGTAGGCTGTTGAGAAACAGCAAAACCAGGACGATCGAACCTGTCCAAAAGTGAGGACTTTGCAGGATCGGTTGCTTTTGCATCACCAGGGACAGCACACCCCCGGTATATCCCAGGGCAATGAAGCCAGTCATCAGGGGGGCGAGTTTGCGGTGGTCGGCCCGTTTAGCGATCGCCACATCTTTATCGGTGACCAAGCGTCCCTGCCATCCGGCATAGGCGACGTAGCTGCCCAGTACTAAGACAACGATGCCCATCATGACCGGGTGCCCCCAATGAACAATCGGTTCAGGCACATTCAAACTGCGAAACCAGGCCGCGATCGGCTCCAGGGATTGACTCAAACTTGTACTCAAACGTTCCATCAGTTGCACATCCATTTTTAGAAATCAGGAAAGGGATTAGTTTTATGCTACGAGGCTGAGGTGACAGGCGATCGTTATAGAAGCAACAGAATGATTGATAGAGACAACGGCATGATCACCTCTGTATCTGCCAATACAGAACGCTTGCATATCATTCAGCCAATTTAGTCTGCTCACAGAACTAGCCCCATTCCGCAGAGTGGCTAAGGTCAGCGGTTGCCCACTGCCTCGAATACTGCAGCGATCGCTTACCAATCCAATTTGCTCAACAGCAAATCCTGGTCAGAGATGGCAAAGAGAGCAAGAGTCATGTGAGGTGTTTCCATCTGGGCGACTCATTTGTTAGAAGTTGTCCACACAATTGCGGATGCTGCAGTCAATCTAGTATTCTCACAAAAACGGATCCTTGTTATGGAGAGAAATGCATCTTGCGAAAACTGTGGAACCGCCTGAGACACGCCTGGCAGGACGAGAACTTTCTGCATTCCCTGAAGAATGTTGAGGTACTCGTTTCCAAAGTGCTGTCGATCGCGATGCTGATCGTGATTCTGGTTGCCATTTATGACCTGGGTGTGTTTCTTGTCCGAGACTTTCTGATAGCAGAAGGGTTAGCTCCGGGGCCTGGCTCATTTATTAACAGACTGTTTACTATTTTCGGCCTCTTTTTAAACGTTCTGATCGCGCTGGAAATCCTGGAGAATATCTCTGCTTATCTAAAAAAGCATATGATCCAGGTAGAATTAGTGATTGCGACGTCCCTGGTGGCCGTCGCCCGGAAGATTGTTATTTTAGATTTAGAGAAAAAGACGGCTATGGACGTAATTGCTCTGGCCGTCGCCATTTTTGCCCTCTCGGTGAGCTACTGGATTGTGCGCAACATAGCCAGTAAGCAGAATTCTTAGATCCGGATGTTCATTTTCTCCCTAAAACGAGCCAGGAATGCTTTGGCTTCTCCCGGTTTGAGTGTCCCACTGAGCCGATGATTGAAGTTGGTAGCGACAAATTCTACTGACTCCAGCGCTTTACCGGATTGTAACGATTTGAGTTGTTCCGCTGCGATCGCTTGCCACACCTGGCCCAGGGGGTGGTTGATCAAGTCATCCTGGCGAGACTGCTCGGGAAAAAGATAAAAAAACTGAGCATCGGTAAGATCATTCGCAGCCCGACTGCTGAGATTCAGTTGATCCAGCACGGCCTGTCGATCGCGCAGGTCAGCTTCCGAGTATTGCCCCAGCCGTGATCGCACAGCGGGCTGCAGAGATTGCAGGCGATCGGCCACTTGCAGCGCAATCTGATCCCACTTGGCCCGCAAATTCTCATCAGCGGCTCCTGTTCCCAAGGTTTGTCCATTGAGTTCGGGATGTCTGGCGTAAAACAGTTCATTCACCAGCACGATCACGAAGTTATCTGCAACTCCCAGCTTTTGCAGGCGTTGGGCCAGTTTTTGCTTCCGCGCCTGTTCTGCTTTCGAGAATGCCGAATCCTGGGGCGTGGGAACTGTTAAGGGATTTAAGTTATTCGTCTGGGGCGGTTTCATCGAATGCGTAATTTCAGGCAGTTTGTCTTTCAACGCTGGCCCTAACCACTTCACACCAACCCACCAACCACCGGCAATCATGCCACCCACGATCAGCCATTTCACCAGAGTCGCAAGTTCCCTCCATGGCAGCGGTTGAGCAGAGGCTGCTGGTTGGGGAGTGGCTTGAGCCGCTGGCGCTTTTGCTCTAGAACGGCCAACGGCAATGGTTTTGCCCATCAATGTGGCTGACTGAACAAGATTTGGGATGGGAGCAGGAACAGATACTTTGGGCACCAGAGCCGATCGCGGAGACTTCGCCTGGGTTGCGCCCGGTTGGGTCAGGGCCTGCAACACCTCTTGAGCCGACTGATACCGTTTGTTAGGATACGGGTCAAGCATCCGATCTAACGTTTTCGTCAGGGTTGGGGTGAGGGAAACGGCTGGCTGCCATCCCCGTCGATTCAGACTACCGTTGCTAAAAAATAGGTCTTGAGGTTCCTTGCCCGTCAGCAACACCAGTACGGTTACGGCCAGGGCATAGAGGTCACTATGGGGGGAAACTGTTCCCTGCTCTAGTTGTTCTGGTGGCGCATACCCCAGCTTGCCTATGCGAGTCATGGTAGCGATACGACCATTGGTCTGGGGAGAACTTTCAGAAATGGCTCTGGCGGCAACCTGCTTCACGCCACCAAAATCGATCAGGACAGGCAAGCCATCTGCCGATCGCCGAATTAAGTTATCTGGAGAAATATCCCGATGAATCACACCCGCTTTGTGGATGTAGTCCAATACAGGCAATAGCTGGAACAGGAGTTCTGTCACTTCCGCTTCCGTAAAGGTTGCGCCCTGCTGCTGGCGATCGTGCAACAGATCCTGATAGGTCTGCCCGTCCACAAAATCCTGCACCAGAAATAATCGCTCTCGTCCCTGCCAGCCTGCCCGGAATAATTCTCGAAATTCGGGGATTTGGGGATGCTGCAACTGGTAGAGAATTCCCGCTTCCCTGGCAAACAGTTCTTCGGCTTTGCGCAACGCTTCCTGACCCTGAACCTGGGGTGCAAACTCCTTCAAGACACAGGGTTCATCAAAGCGATGGGTATCCTGCACCAGATAAGTACGGCCAAATCCGCCCTGGGCCAACTCGGAAAGGATGCGATAGCGCCACCCCAGAAGCTGTCCTGCCACAGCCTGGGGGCTTCCCCCCATTAGCGATTCTCCACAGAGCCGACAAAAGCGGCTATCAACGGAGTTTAAGTGTCCCTGGCTGCAGTGTTGCGGTTTCATTCCTTCGGATTTTCAGGATCTTGATGAGTGGACGGGAGCGGGTCTGGGTTCAGTGCTGGGGATTCCGGAGGTGCTGCGGCTACCATGTCTGGGTTTAGCGTTTCTACATCGATGCTGGTTTCAGAATCGGTAGATGCGGTGGTACCCGCGATCGCGTCAGAGTGAATGGTTGCTGCGGAATCAGTGATGGGTTCGGAATCAGTAGTTGCTTCAGACTCGGCACTTGGTTCGGAGTCAGGAGTAGATGCGCTGGTAATCGATGCTTCAGAATCCGCGATTGGAGCATAACTGGAAGGGTCTACAGGATCGATAGGTTCCTCAGAATCGGCGATCGTGGCAGAATTGTCAACGGCTTCAGATGGGATAGGAGTTGCAGCATGGCTGATAGTTTCAGTTTCAGAAGCAACCACCACTTCGGCAGCGGCAGGGGCTTCAGCATCGACGATCGCCTCCACCGGAGTTAGATCCTCTGGTTGGACAATCGCTTCTGAAGAACCAGACTCTACCCTATCGGCAATGGCTTCAGGCTGGCTTATAGGTTCATTGGCAATGTCCTTAAGCGCAGTGACCTGTTCAGCGTGGATCATTGCTTCAGAACTGACAGGTTCCTCCAGATCGACAACGGGTTCAGACTCGCTACTGGCTTCAGAGGCGATCGCAGGTTCCTCATCCCAGAGATCAACCTCCTGATCCTCTTCTGGTGTAGTGGGTTCTGTAGAGGTGTCGTCAGCCTTCCGTTCCAGTTCTGTATCTGGAATAGGTGTTGCCATTTCTGATTCTGTAAACTCTTCTTCCGCAGCCTCAGCCTCACTTTTTTCTGCAACAATTTCGGCTGTGGTTTGCGAAACTGGACACTCGGTTGCTGCCGGAGTAGGGACTCCCAGACTGGCCTCTGCAGCCACTGGTTCAGGTGTGGGGGCGGCAATTACGGGCGGCAGAATTTGATTGACGGGAATCCCCAATACTGTAAAGTCTGAGCGAATTGGTTCCAGCGGATAGGGAGCCGTTGCGGCAAAGGTCGATTCTCCAGTGAGCATGACGCTGAAAACGCTGACTGGCACCTGCAGAAATAGATTGACTCCCAAAAAGGCGATCGCAGCGACCAGTAGCCCTAACCACCG
Source organism: Leptodesmis sp. (assembly GCF_052746595.1). Lineage (NCBI taxonomy): Bacteria > Bacillati > Cyanobacteriota > Cyanophyceae > Leptolyngbyales > Leptolyngbyaceae > Leptodesmis > Leptodesmis sp. Next base: position 9,386 of record NZ_JBRAGO010000013.1, on the reverse strand, counting down.
GGCCTCTGCCGCAAACGGTGTGACAGGGGTAGCGATCGGAGCCAGGTAGTACAACTGACGCAGGGCGAAAAAGGTGATGATGGCAGGTGCGATTGCCAACCAGCGGTTTCGCTGGGACTTAAATAGTGTTAACAGCCGTCGTTGATCTTCGGTTAATTGGGCTGGCTTCAGGGCCACCCCGATCAAACTAAAAATATAAAAAGGTCGCTGCCATTGCATCCAGAAGATGGGCACAATGCCGATCGCAGCGACTAATGATAACTCCAACCAGAAGGGCAAGACGGGATCTCCCGCCGCCAGCCCCAGCCAGCAAAGCTCCAACCAGAGGGGTAAACTTGCCAAACCAGCCAGGTGAATCCACAAATAAGGATCAGACCAAAAAGATCGCATACCGCACCACGGATAAAACCCATGCCCAAGTATAAAACCTGGCTGACCTTCCTTGGGCTTTAGTGCCAGCAATCCAAAAGAGGAAATCCTAGAGCTAAGCAGAGCTACATTAGCTTGTACGGTTCTTAAACCAAAACTGGATCACGCTGGGCTGCTTTTTGTTGCTGAATCGCCTTCAGTTGCTGCAGTAGCGAATCAGTTTCAGCCTGGAGGTGCAAAAATTTTTCTTGCTGATCTGCCCGGTATTGAGCTTTCATGGCTTCCATTAAACGCGCCCGACGACGAGCCTCAGCTTCATCTACTGCTGGTAGGTTAATCTTGGAAGTCTGTTCGGACAAATTCGCAGAACGATCAGTAGTTGCCATGTCAACCAATTAGTTATTTGTACTCACTACACCACTGCTATATCTTAACCTAAACTTTACAAAAAGATACCATTGTCTTGTGGCAATTTCGCAATTGACTCAGGCCATTCTAGAACGGAATGGCGCTGGGAGGGTTCAAAAATCAGGGTACACTAAGAGTCTACGTTCACCTTATTGCGATCGCGCCTTAACCTGTGACTTCAAGTTTGTCTGCCAGTTCCCCAATTTCCTCCCCCTCCTCCCACCCTGAAGTTCCTTCTTACCTTGGTGGTTGGCGGGGACTCATTGAAACGTATCGGTCTTTGCTTCCTGTCACCGAGCAAACTCCTGTAGTAACGCTCCTAGAAGGCAATACTCCATTGATCCCGGTGCCTGCGATCGCGCAACAGATTGGTCGCGGGGTGAAAGTTTGGGTGAAATATGATGGCCTCAACCCTACGGGCAGCTTCAAAGACCGGGGGATGACGATGGCCATTTCCAAGGCCAAGGAAGCGGGAGCTACGGCAGTCATCTGTGCCAGTACGGGCAATACCTCGGCAGCAGCGGCGGCCTATGCCCGTCGGGGAGGGTTACGAGCCTTTGTGCTGATCCCCGATGGCTATGTGGCTTTGGGCAAACTGGCTCAGGCTCTGGTGTATGGAGCCGAAGTTCTGGCCATTCAGGGCAACTTTGACCAGGCCCTCAAGATTGTCCGGGAGATGTCCACCAGTTATCCCGTTACCCTGGTCAACTCTGTCAATCCCTACCGACTGGAAGGACAGAAGACGGCGGCGTTTGAAATTGTTGATGTTCTGGGCGATGCTCCCGATTGGCTGTGTATTCCGGTTGGCAATGCAGGCAACATCACCGCCTATTGGATGGGCTTCTGTCAATACCATCAAGCCCAACAGTGTACCAAACTCCCCCGCATGATGGGATTCCAGGCCACAGGAGCTGCGCCCCTGATTAGCGGTCATGCCATTGAGCATCCAGAAACTCTCGCCACGGCCATTCGAATTGGTAATCCTGCTAACTGGGAACGGGCAATCGCCGTGAAAGAAGCCAGTCAGGGGGAATTTAACGCCGTCACCGATGCGGAAATTCTGGCCGCCTATCGACTGCTGGCTTCCCAGGAAGGGATTTTCTGCGAACCCGCCAGCGCCGCCTCAGTCGCCGGATTGTTAAAGGTCAAAGATCAGGTACCTACGGGAGCCACGATCGTTTGTGTGCTTACTGGCAATGGCTTGAAAGACCCCGATGCTGCCATCCAACACTGTAACAACCCTCTCAAGCAAGGCATTCAACCAACTCTGGAATCAGTGGCAAAGGCAATGGGATTTTAGTGAAATGTTTTTTCATAAGGATCCGCAACTGGAGACATTGGGCGACCGCATTTTGGAGAAAATTTGGGTTGCATTTCCAGGGTTAGCTCGAAATCAGTTAGCTCTGACCTGGCTAGTTTATGATCCTCCGGCTCCGATCAATATCGGGGGAGCACTGCATCCTGAAGAGTTCTGGAACTACTCGCCCCGGGGCTTCAGTTATCGGGGTGTGGAATTGACTTACCCGGCTAGTGTCGTCAAGCTGTTTTATCTGGTAGCGATTCATGAGTGGCTGGAACGGGGCATGGTACAGCCTTCTGTGGAACTCGATCGAGCCATCCGGGATATGATTGTAGACTCCAGCAATGATGCAACGGGGCTGATTGTGGATGTGGTCACTGGCACTACCAGCGGCCCTGAATTAGCTCCCGGCCCCTTTGCAGCCTGGAAACAACAGCGCCAGATTGTCAATCGCTATTTTCAGTCCTTAGGCTGGGATGAATTGAAGACCATCAATGTCTGCCAGAAGACCTGGTGCGATGGCCCTTATGGACGGGAACGAGCTTTTTATGGCGAGTTGATGGAGAATCGCAATATGCTCACCACGATCGCCACGGCTCGCTTGCTGCACAGCATTGTGGGAGGAGTCGCGGTATCTGCTTCGCGATCGCAAGCCATGATGAATCTGTTACGGCGATCGCTGAACCCTGATGATTTATTGGCCAATCCCGAAAATCAGGTGACGGGCTTTCTAGGATCGGGATTGCCGTTAAATGCCAGCCTCTGGTCAAAAGCGGGCTTGATGAGTCGGGTGCGCCATGATGCCGCTTATATTGAACTGCCCGGTTGTTATCCTTACTTGCTGGTCGTGTTTACGGAAGGAGCCAACCAGGCAAAAAATGAATCCATCCTGCCCTTCATCTCGCAACAAATTGCTGAAGCCGTGCGATCGCTCTCTGCACCTGCCAACAAAGGTTGACCCCGCAGCAGATCTCTTATGGTGAACGTATAGTAGGTCTTAAACCTTATCTACTGGGCATAACCTGATCGACGGTCTTAAGTTTGCCGTCGCTTTCGACTCTCCAGACATCGTAAACGCCAACGATATCCCCGTTCTCATCGACATCCACATTGCCGCTGGCACCCTGATAGTTAATCTTCTTCCCTTCCTTCAACAGTTTCAAGCCTTCGCACACATCCGAAACTTCCGTTCCAGGGCCATTGGCCACTTCCCGCAACTTACTTTGGATCGCCTCGCCTGTGTTGGCTCCAGCCGCCTGAGCCGCAAGCACGAGCAAGGCCGCCGCATCCCAAGCTTGGGGAGCATAGATTGGCGGTTGCTGCTTGAACTTCTGTTCCCAGAGTTTAGAGAGTTGCGCCAGAGCCTGACCATCGGCACCAGGAACTGTTCCCAAGGCTCCGGTCAGAATATACTGACCATCACTGGTTTTGCCGACCTGTTGAGGAAATTGATCTGATTTAGAACCGTCAGTTAAGAGAATCTGTACCCCCTTGCTGAGTCCCTGCTCGTAGGCGGTCTTTAAAAGCAGGGCACCCGTTTCAGCATAGGCGATCGCCGCCACCGCTTCAGGTTTCCCACCGAAAGCCGCCTGGACTTCCGTTGCAAAGGTTGTGGCCTTGGGGTCATAGCGAGTGGGCTTAGCTTCATTCGTCACGGTGCCACCCAATTTCTTGAACGCCTGCACAAACTCTCTTTCAAAGCCCACCCCGTAATCGTTATTGATTACGATCGTTGCTACGGTCTTAAACCCTTTATCATGAGCCAGTTTAGCCAGCGCTTGAGCCTGATAGGTGTCCGGTGGTGCGGTACGTGCCCAATAGCCCTGAAAATCTCCTTTCTGGGCTCGTTCCGTAAATACGGGACTGGTGCTGCCCGGAGAAATTAACATGACCTTGTTACGAACGGCGATCGGAGCCGCTGCCGACGACACACTACTGGCAAAGGAGCCAACCACTCCCGCCACCTTATCCACTTCCGCCAGTTTTGTCATCCCATCGGCCCCTGCAGTGGGATCCGTCTGATCATCCGTGTTTGGCACCAGGGTTACAGGTTGTCCGTTTACTCCGCCACACTGGTTAACTGTTTCTACCAGCAGGGGCACAGCCGCTAACATCGGTTGTCCTACCGAGGCCAGATCTCCGGTTGCGGGCAGCAATGAGCCAATCTTCAGTCCCGTCCCGCTCGCCGCAGGAGAAGTCGCCTCAGGGGAACCTGTTTGAGTCGCGGAGGGGGGAGTTCCCTGTTCCTGACAGGCAGCAGTCAGGAAACCAACACCTAACACTGAAGCGGCTAACATGATGGCTCGAAAGGGGGTGAAGCGATGATTGATGGCCAGTTTACTCATTGGACTACGACACTCCTAAACAGCACCCCTGCACAAGTAAGGGGATCCAAAGATCTCCTGATTATAAGAAGCAGAAGCCCCTTTGTTAGTACCAGGCAAGAAATTGCGATCAGTTTAATAATGTTAAAGTGGCATTACAAGGTGACATGAAAATGGCAAGTGAAAATGCTTCAGGGGATCTCATTTCCCTGCAGCGTTAACTACTGCACCTGGCAGCAATTATGCCAGCAGTACAGCTTCAACTATTCCCTAAAAGCTGGGTTGACTTAAATTCTGGCTTATATGTTAGCCAGCCCAGGCTTGGATCAACCCTGCTAGGGTATGATCAGGCGTGTTGACAGCTTTATGTTCGTCAAGCTGGTTAAAGACACCCCACGCCGATGCACAGAAACACTCAGGGAGATCGGAATGGACATTAGCTAGAAACAAAACGGAGAGAGAGGGATTCGAACCCTCGGTACGGCCTTTCGATCCGTACAACAGATTAGCAATCTGCCGCTTTCGACCACTCAGCCATCTCTCCATATGCTGGAAGACCATCATACCAGATTTAGCTCACCATACAACCTAAATCCTGAATGTTTACGAAGGCATACTACCAGAACGCCTCTACGTCCACCGGCTCAGTTCTGGACGATACCGGATATGGAGAAACCATCCAGCCAATGATCCAGAGCCCAACTCCAGCACTATAGGTGCTTCTTCCAGCCTCTCACCTTCACCCACTGGACTTGCCTCATTTGGGTGGGGTATATTCCTGAGCTAACAGCATCAGAAGACTGCCAGCGTCAGTAGAGTTAATAGACCCGCCAGAATGTAAAATACCGCGACGATGCGGGTTTCTGACCAGCCGGATAACTCCAGATGGTTGTGGTAGGGCGACATCTTGAACAGCCGTTTGCCAATTCCGTCCGGGCCTTTGGTGGCTTTGTAATAACCGACTTGTGCCATCACCGATAATGTTTCTACCAGAAATAAACCGCTCAGAACCAGTAATGCCAATAAGCTATTGGTGAGGATAGCTACCGCTGCTAAGGCTCCGCCCAGGGCTAAGGATCCGGTATCACCCATAAATATACGGGCCGGATTCCGGTTGTGAACCAGGAAGCCGAGGCAGCTACCGCTGAGAGCTGCACAAAAAACCATCAGGTCGGGAGCGGTGGGAGCCACCAGGGCGCCTAATCCTAACAGGGCGATCGCACTGGTGCCAGCGGCTAATCCATCCAATCCGTCTGTCAGGTTGGTGGCATTACTTTCAGCGACCAGGGAGAACCAGGCGATCGGAAAAAATAGCATACCCAAGGGCAAAACAGCCCCAAAGGGAAGGGCGAGAGTGGTAATGCTAACGGGCTGGGTCAGCACCGCCCACAGGCAAAACAACCCCCCAAAGGCAATTTGCAGAGTCAGTTTCAGCCGTGGAGAAATGCCTTTATTGGATTTACGACGAATGATCTGCCAATCATCCAGCCAGCCGATCGCAGCATAAGCGAGAGTCAGCCCCGAAATACCCAGAACTGTAGGAGCAAATCCAGACCACGAGATCGCTACCACTAGGGCTACCGGAATGAAAAAGATGCCTCCCATGGTGGGAGTTCCGGCCTTTCTCAGGTGGGATTGTGGCCCATCTTCGCGAATAGTCTGCCCTGCTTTCAACGCTTGCAGGGTGGGAACGGCCCAAAAGCCTAAAACTGCCGTAGTAAGCGCACACACCCACAGTGGCAGTACTAGAGATTGAATTTGAATGGGCGATCGACCAGCTAACCAGTCCAGGTAAAAGGCGACCAGACTTAAGCCAATGGTTAATGCACCAAACAGTAACGCCCCTGAAAGCTTAAACGTACTACGGTAGAAAAGTTTTGCATCCACAAGCGTTTTACTCCACTCCACACACTACACACGAAATCCTAGCTGCTTAACTACAGTCAATTGTTCACAGAGTCAGCAGGCGATTATCAGTCACACACCACAACAATAAGGCTTAACAGGACTTTCCTTACCCCTTATCGGTAGACCAAAATGATCTAACCCTTGTCCTAGTCCAGAACCGTAGTTTCTCTAGTAAGAAAACGACTGTTTTCTAGTTGGACTTGGTTTAGTCATCTAGATCCAGATCATCATCGTCTTCATCTAGATCAAACGAGCTGTCATCGCCTGCCATCAACTCGTTGATCTCTTCTTCATCATCTAGGTAGTCAAAATCGGAACTATCCCGCGCCAATAAACGCCCACTGCTTTCCAGCCAATCCAGGATGGAAGAGTCGCGTTTTTGAGGTAGAACGGTGGCTCGTTGATTTCGGGGTTCTTCGCGCAAAGAAGGGTTGTAAGTCATAAAGATGGAATTCTCAAAGAAAAGCTGGTCAGTATACTAAAGATCTTAGCCTCGAATTGTTCAGGATCTATCCCTCTACCTAACGATTTGGACGACGAAACACCCAGAGTGTACCACCCTTCAGTTAAATTGCAAGATTTTTCTGTAAAGCCTTGCCTAAGTTCAGACCGTAGCCTCTTTAGGGATGCAGAGAGCAGAAGGCGGATGGCGTGAGGGATCTATTTGTCTGGCTTTTCATCGCCTGCAGAGGAAATTCCTAAACAAGGACTGAATGAGAATGAGTATGTTGGGTAAGGCTGAATTACTGGAAGCGATCGCTGGAAAAAATCGTGGAATCCTGGCCTCTAATGCTGATAAAAAAGCAATTTTGTCTGCGATCGCCCAGTTAGAAGACCGTAATCCTACTTCTCGGCCTGTGGAAGCCAGTGATTTATTAGATGGGGATTGGCGGTTGCTCTACACCACCAGTCGGGGCATTTTAGGCATTGACCAATTTCCGCTATTGAAATTGGGAGAGGTCTACCAATGTATCCGCACGGCTGGCTCAAAGGTGTACAACATTGCCGAAGTGTATGGCCTACCGGGATTAGAAGGACTGGTCAGCGTGGCCGCCAGTTTCAAACCTGTATCAGAACGTCGGCTGAATGTCACCTTTGAACGCTCCATCCTGGGATTGCGTCGCTTGATCGGCTACCAAACTCCCAGGGATTTTATTGAAAAGATTGAATTGGGGCAGAAGTTGATCGCGATCGATTTTCCGATTAATCGACAGGATCAGAAAGGTTGGTTGGATATTACCTATCTCGATCGGGACTTAAGAATAGGCCGGGGAAACGAGGGGAGTGTGTTTGTGTTAACAAAAGGGTAATGAGAGGCAGGGAAGCAAGAAGATGGGGAATGGGATGATGAGTCAGGGTAGGCAGGAGATGGGGGAGATAGGGAAGAGCAAGAAGATGGGAGAGATTCAGGATCCCTCGTTATATTCTTTATATTCTTTCCCCTCCCCATCCTCCTCCCCTCCCCCACCCTCCCCATTTCTCTATCCGCCCCGCCCCTCCCCCCCTCCACTGCGCCTCTCCCAGGGGCATCTCACCCTGCTTTCCACCTGCCCCCGTAAGTTTCAGTATGTGATTGTGGAGCAACTTGGTTCGCCTAATCCCCCAGAAGAACAGGAAAAACTGAACCAGGGCAGCCGATTTCATCTCTTGTTGCAGCAATGGCAGCTTGATCTCCCAGTGGAATCCTTTGTCCAGGAAGATCCCCAACTGAATGGCTGGTTTCAGGGATTTCTGCAGGCAGTTCCACAAATTCTGACCCTTAACTCTAACCATCAGACTGGCGAACACAATGAGTTGTATCAGTCTGAACATCAGCGCGCGCTGGAATTCCAGGGCTATCTGCTTACGGTTGTCTATGACTTGTTAATTTCTAACCCTCACCAGGCCAGGATTCTGGATTGGAAAACTTACCCTCGTCCTCGCAATGTTCAATGGCTAAAGCAGAACTGGCAGACTCGGCTTTATCCGTTTGTGTTAGCCGAAACCAGTCCTTACGCACCGGAACAAATTTCGATGGTGTACTGGTTCTTCCAGTCTCAGAGCAATGATTCCTCACCTCAAAGCCTCCTGTTCCAGTACGATCGCGCCCAACACGAACAAACCCGGCAAGATCTCACCCATCTCCTGACCCAACTGACTCACTGGCTAGAGCGCTATTACACCGGAGAACCCTTTCCTCAAACATCCATTGATGCTCTAGCCTGCCAAGAATGTAGTTTTGCAGTGCGCTGCGATCGAATTTCTCCTCAGCGAAAGAATTTCACCACTGCCAGCAATACTTCCGAGGCTGCTTCCCACCCAGAACTACCCCTTCCTCTTACCCTCCCTGCCCTGGCTGACATCGAGGAAATCCCCCTATAACCCACCCACTCACCCACTCACCCTCCTCCACCCCTCCCTCCCCCTTCCCATGATCGATTCTCCTAAAACCGATGAACCCCTGACCATCACTATTCGCGATATGGATATTGATGACATTGCCCCGGTCTATCACCTGGGCGAAACCCTGTTCACCAGCGATTTGTATCCTTATATCTACCGCACCTGGGATCAGTGGGAGGTGATTGGGCTATACAACACAGATCCAGAGTACTGTCTGGTGGCCGAAGTCCAGGAGCAACTGGCGGGATTTATTCTAGGAACCATCATCAATAAATCAACCTGGGTGTACGGCTACATTATCTGGTTAGGGGTGAATCCGGCCTTTCATCGACGGGGAATTGCCGATCGCCTGGTGGATAAGCTGGTGGAACGGATGATTGATGACGGTGCCCGCTTCATGATGGTGGATACGGATCCAGAAAATACACCTGCTGTAAAGTTCTTTACTCGTAAAGGCTTTGGCAATGCTCGCAAGCATGTATTTCTGTCTATGAACCTGAGTAAACACGAGTACTATGGCAAACTGATTGCCTACGAACGGGAAAAAGCCGAACGCCAGGTCTGGAAACGCCCTCGTCGTCGCCCTACCCAATCCTGATCCAGAACAGACAACATGGCATGATGATTAACGGTGCTTTAATCAGTGGAAAGGGAAGAACTTCATGCGGTGTGCGGTTGTCAGTCGGGCAGGACAG